>NZ_JBSFBZ010000009.1:0-152300 GCF_053593195.1 Saccharopolyspora sp. NPDC002376 | reverse complement strand
ACGTCAAGCACCTGTGGAACGTGGTGAACTGGGACGAGGTGTCCAAGCGCTTCGCCGACGCCCGCGCCGGCTACAACGGCCTGCGCCTGCCCACCGCCTGACATGCCCGAGCGCGTCGGGTGTCAGTTCTGCCCTGAAGCTGACCGCCCCGACGCCACCTGGAACCACAGTTTCAATTGAAACTGTAAATCCCAGGCACGGCGGATCACAGTTTCAATTGAAACTGTGATCCCCCGGGACTCCGGCGGGGACGTCCCTCCCAGGACTCGGCAGTGAGTGCTCCGACAAGCTGAACTGCCGAAAACGATCGAGCCCCGGTCTCCCGAAGGAGGCCGGGGCTCGATCTGTTCCCGAACTGACTGCCGCTCCCACCACGAAGCGGTTAGGTTTAGGTTAGCCTAACCTGCTGCGGGCGCGCAACGCTCGGCGCTGGAAAACCAGCATCCCGGCTCCGACCAGCGCCGCGAGCAGCGAAACCAGCCCGCCGAGCAGGATCGGCCAACGCGGCCCCAGCAACTCAGCCAGCCACCCGGAGGCCAGGCCGCCCAGGGGTTTGCCGCCCATGAACAGCATCATGTACAGGCCCATCACGCGACCGCGCATGGTCGGCTCCACACCCAGCTGCACGGTCGCGTTCGCGGTGGTCGTGAAGGTCATCACCGCGACCCCGACCGGGATCAGCGCCACCGCGAACAGTTCGTAGCTCGGCATCAGCGCCGCCCCGGCTTCCAGCGCGCCGAACACCGCAGCGCCGATCAGCAGCAGCCGCATCCGCGGCCCGCCGCGGCTGCTCCGCCGCGCCGCCAAAGCCGCTCCGCTCAGCGTTCCCACGGCCAGCATCGTGATCAGCAGCCCGTAGCCGTCGGCGTCGCGGCCGAAGACGTTGCGCGCCATCACCGCGAAGGAGTTCTCGAAGTTCATGCCGAAGGTGCCGATGAAGAACACCAGCACCATCACGATCATCAGATCCGGTCGACCGAGCACGTAGCGCAGACCGGCGCGCAGCTGGCCGCGTTCCTTCGGCGCAGGTTTGGCGCGGTGCAGCGCCGCGGTGTCCATCAGCACCAGTCCGGCGACGACGGCGGCCGAGCTGACGCCGTTGATCAGGAAGACCCAGCCGGTGCCGATCGCGGTGATCAGCAGTCCCGCGATGGCCGGACCGACGATCCGGGCCAGGTTGAAGGTCATCGAGTTGAGCGCGACGGCGTTGACGAGCTGCGCGGGACCGACCATCTCCACGACGAACGACTGCCGCACCGGCGCGTCGACGGCCGCGAAGCAGCCGAGCACGAAGCACAGCACGTAGACGTGCCAGAGCAGCACGATGCCGGAGACGTTGAGCAGCCCGAGGACCAGCCCGCACACGCCGAGGGCGGTCTGGGTGGCGATCAGCACGCGCCGCTTGTCGAAGCGGTCGGCGACGACACCCGCCCACAACGTCAGCAGCAGCGTCGGGAGGAACTGGAGCGCGACGGCCACGCCGAGCGCTGCCGGGCTACCCCCGGAGAGCTCCAGGACCAGCCAGTCCTGCGCGGCCCGCTGCATCCAGGTGCCGGTCAGCGAGACGACCTGACCCGAGGCGTAGTAGCGGTAGTTGCGCTCGCGCAGCGAGCGGAACATGCCACCGGAGGCGGACTTCTGGGTGCGGTTGCCCTGACCTTCGCCGGGATCTTCGCCGACGCGTGATCGATGCTGGTCAACCACTCCGGTGCTTACCGCCTCTCAGTGGGTTCGATCATCGGCTCGCCAGCCGGTCGATGATCTCCGCGGCCTGGAACAGCACCGCGCGCTCCTCGTCGGTGAGGTCCACCAGCTGCTGGTCCAGCCAGCGCTCGCGGGCGGAGACCTCTTCTTCTATGCGGGCGCGTCCCGCGTCGGTCACCTCGACGATGGCCTGCCGACCGTCGGTCGGGTGGGCTCGACGAGCGACCAGTCCAGCGTCCTCCAGGGCCGCGATCACCCTGGTCATCGACGGTGGCTGGACGCCTTCGCGCGCCGCCAGCTCGCCCGGCGTCAGCGCTCCGGCCTTGTTCAGGCAGGACAACGCGGACAGCTGGGAGAGCGTGATCTTCGAGCCGCTGCTCTGCGCGCGCAGCCGCCGGTTGAGTCGGACCACCGCAAGCCGCAGCCGACTCGCCAGGGTGCGCTCGCGTTCCGCAATATCGGACACGTCGTTAGTCTACCAAACTATATCGGGGAAACGGACAAACTGATCAGCTCAGCGGCCGTCCACCCTAATGATCCGACCGTCCCGCGTCTCCAAAAGTCCGTGAGCACTTTGGGGCGCTATGGCAACCCAAAGTGCTCACGGGACTTGACCTGCTAAAACGATCAGATGCCGAAGATCGCGCTGATCGGTGCGGCCGCGAAGTACAGCACGAAGGCCGCCGAGACGACCCACATCAGCGGGTGCACGGTGCGGATCTTGCCGGTGAACGCCCGCAGCAGCACGTAGCTGACGAAGCCCGCGCCGATGCCATTGGCGATCGAGTAGGTGAACGGCATGACCACGATCGTCAGGAACGCCGGCAGCGCGACGCTGAAGTCCGACAGGTCGATCTCGCGGATCTGGCCGATCATCATCGCCCCGACCACGATCAGCGCCGGAGCCGCCGCCTCCACCGGGATGATCTGGTAGAGCGGGGTGAAGAACATCGCCGCCAGGAACAGCAGACCGGTGATCACGTTCGCCAGACCGGTCCGCGCGCCCTCCGCGATGCCCGACGCCGACTCCACGAACACCGTGTTGGAGCTCGCCGAACCCAGACCACCGGCGACCGCGCCAACGCCCTCGACGGCCAGCGCCTTGCCGATGCCCGGCAGGTTGCCGTCCTTGTCGGCCAGCGAGGCCTCCTTGCCGAGGCCGGTCATGGTGCCCATGGCGTCGAAGAAGTTCGCCAGCACCAGCGTGAAGACCAGCAGCGCGGCGGCCAGCGCGGGCAGCCGGGTCCAGGCGCCGAAGGAGATGTCACCGACCAGCGACAGGTCCGGCAGCCCGGCGATCTGCTCCGGCACCGCCGGGTAGCCCAGGTTCCAGCCGTAGGGGTTGGTGCCCTTGGACGGACCCACGTGGAAGACCGACTCGACGATGATCGCGACCACCGTGGTGACCGCGACGCCGATCAGGATCGAGCCGCGCATGTTGCGAGCCACCAGCACCGAGGTCAGCACCAGGCCGAAGACGAACACCGCGGTCGGCCACGAGGCGATCGAGCCGTCGATGCCCAGGCCCACCGGCACGGTGGTGTTGGCCGCGTCCGGCAGCCGCCGCACGAACCCGGCGTCGACCAGGCCGACGAAGCTGATGAACACGCCGACACCGACCGCGATCGCGGCCTTGAGCTCGGGCGGTACCGCGTTGAACACGGCTGTTCGGAACCCCGTGGCGACCAAGATCAGGATGATGATGCCGTCGACCACCACCAGACCCATGGCTTCCGGCCAGGTCACCTGCGGTGCGATCGTCACGGCCAGCAGGGTGTTGATGCCGAGCCCGGCAGCGATCGCGAACGGGTAGTTGGCGATCAGCCCGAACAGGATGGTCATCACACCCGCGACCAGCGCGGTCACCGCGGCGACCTGCGACACCGGCAGGATGTCGCCCAGCACGTCGCGCTTGGCCCCGACGTCCTCGGCGGAGTGGCTGCCGAGGATCAGCGGGTTGAGCACGATGATGTAGGCCACGGTCACGAACGTGACGACCCCGCCGCGCACCTCGCGGGAGATGTTGGACCCACGCTCGGTGATCTTGAAGTACTGGTCCAGCAGTGATTTCTTGCTCTCGGTCTTGTCCACCATCGTGCTTCCCATCACCGCGCCGAGGCGCGCGCCCATCAACCCGGAGTAGCCTGCCTGACGTGGCAAAGGACAGCGAAACCACCCCCACCGCGGCAGGGCACCGCCCGGTCCCCCACCTGCCCCGCAGGCTGGCCGACCCGACGCCGGTGGTGCTTACCGGAACCGCGCTGTGGCTCCTCGGGGTGCTTCTGTTCGCGGTGCGCAGCGATCTGCGCACCGCGTTCTGGACCTGCGTGGCCGGAGTGGTCCTCGGCGTCATCGGCTACGGCGTCTTCCGCTGGCAGCGCTCGGCGGCCCGCCGGGGCTCCCGAGGCGCGTGGCAGGGCCTGTCCGGTCTGGACGGTTGAGCGGGCGGATTCCTCCCCACTGATCCGCCCGACCCGTTAGCCTGCGAAACCGTCACCAGTTCAGACAGCTGAACCTGAATGCGGGGAGCGCAGCAGCAGTGCCGAAGCTCGACGTCGACCGACTCGAATACGTCATCCTGGCCGAACGCGCGAATCTCACGCGGATCCCGATGGTCGCTGCCTACAGCAACTACGGAACCCCCGTGCAGGACGTCCCGCGCGAGTTCGACGCGGCCGAGCAGCGCTGCCGCGAGCGCGGCCTGGTCAACCCGGGCGGCGTGAACGACCGGGTCATGGAGCTGCTGGGCATCTACGCGCACGCGACCGTCGAGTACGACCTGCGCTTCTCCTCCAAGAAGGGCGCCGAACTCCGCGTGGCGGTGACGAAGGCGAACAAGACGGCGGTGCGCACCGTCGTCGACGGCGACCGGGTCATCCTCGAACCGGTCCACCCGAACGACCTGATCCCGGCGCTGATCTCGACGCTGCCGGAACACCAGCCGGCCCGAATCCGCCCGCCGCTGTCGATCGACCTGAAGGAGGTCCGCGCGGCCATGGCCGAAGCGAGCCGCCAGGGCGAGGACCCACGGGCGATCGAGCAGAGCCTGCGCAGCCGTGGCGTGAGCCCGGTGAACTTCCGCAAAATGACCCAGCTCCTCGAAGGCCCCCGCCTGGGCCTCGGCGAAGCCGGCGTGACGATCTGGGACGACCGCGGCAAGGAACACCGGGGCGACCAGACGGTCCGCATCATCGACCTCCAGCAGGGCCGGACGGCGGTCTACAACAGCGGCGGCCAGCGAATGTTCGCCGGAGCAGACCTGAGCACCTTCACCCGAGTCCTCGGCGAACTCGCCACGAAAACCCGCCGGGACGCAGCCCGAGAAGCCCAGTGGTGACCGGCGCACGGACGGCTTGACCTGCCCAGAGTGGTCAACACCACTGGGCCAAACGGACCAATCCGACACCAGCCGGGGAACGGAACCGGCCTAAGCAACGTCATATTCATGCGCGAGCGATCAAAGACCTGGCAAGCTGAGCGCGACGTGTACCTGTTCTAGGGGACAAGGGGGTAGGACGAGGTGTCGTTCTTCGACGGGATCATCGAGACGCAGCAGAAGATGATGCGTACGGCGACGATCCACACTGCGGTCAACGCTGGGGGCAGCACGCAGGCGGCATCGTTCTCGGTCGACATCGATCAGATTCCCGGGCTGATCGCTTCCTACGAGGATGCGCGGGAGAAGATGGAGCGAATCCTCCAGAAGGCCCAGCAGTTGGGGAGCCTTCAGAAGCCCGGCGAGGACGAGGTGAGCAACCGGCTCACGGAATCCCTCAAGGAGATGGCCGGCCACAACGAAGGCTGCTTGTCCTGGGCAGTTGCCGACGGCGTCAAGCGCCTCACCAACCAGATCGACCAGCTGAAGGCCGCGCAGCGCGAGTACCAGACCACTGACGAGAACGCTACCGCCCGCCAGGTTTAAAGGAAGAATCCACGTGCGACGCTCTGCCAGCATCACCGCTGTGTCCGTTTTTGCGGTTCTGGGCATTTCGGCCTGTTCGCCGGGTGGGTCGACGCCCGCTCCGAGCTCGACCGCCGAAACGCCGTCGGCCACTGCCCCATCTGCTCCGAAGGTGGACAAGCCCAAGAACCTCAAGTCCGTCACCAACGCGTGCGACTTGCTCACCTCTGACCAGCTTTCCCAGCTTGGGGGCGACGGCAAGCCCGAAGAGGACACATCCGCGTATGGCGAGACGCAGTGCTACTGGTCTGGCGACGCATTCGCCGTGGGCGTGTCGGTCAACACCACCTCCGGTGGCCCAGCCAAGATCCAGGAAGCTGGCAGCTCGCGCGACAACTTCGAGCCAACGACCGTCGACGGCTACCCGGGCGCCCGAGTCGACAAGCAGGACATTCTCTGCCGAATCGAGCTGGGCGTCGCTGACGACCAATCCGTTGAGATCAACTACACCAAGCACAGCGGTGGATCTCCGGAGATGGACGACCCGTGCGGCTTCGCCGAGAAGATCACCAGCCAAGTTCTGAAGAACATCCCGGACGCCTGATCGCGTCCACAAGGACCACGACCAAACACGAAAAGGGGGTGTGATCACGGTGTTCGGACTTATGGTTGGCGGCTACCTGCTCACACGTGAGTCGGACCGTGGTGACACGGACGAGATCATGCGAGAGGTGGGCTTCAACCACCCTGAGAAGTACCAGCAGATCCATGGGGGTTCCGGCACCTCGTCCTTGGTCTCTTCTGTCCAGGGGTGGAAGAAGGGCATTGCCGCGGACTTCGAGGAAGTCGGACGTCTGCTGGACGAAGCAAACAGCAAGGCTGGAGTTGCCTGGAGCGGTCAAGCCGCAGAGGAACACGGCAACTCGCTCAAGCCGATGACCCAGTTCGTCGAAGATGCCAAGCAGGTGTCGGAGTCCGTCGGAAACTCCGCAGAGCAGCAGGTTCAGAACTTCGGCCAGGTCAAGAACAGCATGCCTGAGCCGGTGAAGGTCGATGCGACCGACAACCTGCTCGAAAAGGGTGGAGCTTGGCTCGTCGGCGGAGAGACTGATCTGCAGAAGCAGGAGCGCGAGGCCACCGAGAAAGCTCAAGAAGCCAAGCGGCACTACGACAACTACAACCAGAGCACCCGAAACGTCTCGCAGAACCTGGCGTACTACCCGAAGGCTCCGGAGATGGCCTACGACCAGGGCTCGACCGGTCACGGGACGAACCCGAGCGTTGGCAACATGCCGACCGGCTCGAACGTTCCCGGCGGCAGTGGCTACAGCGGCGGTACCGGCGGTACCGGTGGTGGCTACAGCGCCAGTGGCTCGGTTAACCCCGGTGGCGGTGTTGGTCCCGGTCACGGGGGCGGGCTGCCCGGTGGTGGGTACGTCACGACTCCGCAGCAGAGCTCTTCGCAGTGGACTTCGATGCCTCCGGCAGGCACCGGGGCGTCGACGAACATCCCCGGCACCGGAGCTCCGGGCACCGGCGGCCCCGGTGGTGGGCTCGGCATGGGCATGATGCCGGGCGGACCGGGTGCTGGTGGCGCGGGCGGTGCCGGCGGCGCTGGTCGTGGCGTGGGTGCCGGCGGCGCTGGTCGTGGCGTGGGTGCCGGCGGCGCTGGCGGCGCCGGGGCTCGTGGCCTGGGTAGCGGCGCTGGCGGTCCGGGCGCTGGCGGTCCGGGTACTGGTGGTCGTGCTGGTGTCGGTGGCTTGGGCTCCGGCGGTGTGTCCGGTAGTGGCTCCGGCAACGGCGCTGCTGGCGCAGCTGGTCGTGGTGGCGCTGGCGGTACGGGGGCCGGTGGCGCTGGTCGTGGCCAGGGCAAGCAGGGCGAGGAAGACCAGGAGCACGAGAACAAGTACATGATCGACACGGACGAAGCCTGGGAGGACCTGGGCCTGCCCAAGGTCGCCCCGCCGGTCTTCGGCGAGTGAGCTGACGGTCCAGAAAGCAGACTGGCCGCGCACCAACCTGGTGCGCGGCCAGTGCCTTATTCGGTGGCTTTCCGGTAGATCTCGCCCAGCTCCGCCATCGCTTGGTCAGCTTTGGCCTCATCCGCTGGGATAAAATCTAGCTGTCCATTTTGGACTTCTGTGGCGCAGACCGAGCAGGTGGGGCGGTTGTCTCTGGGGCTGAGATCTTCGGGGGGGCGCCATGACTCCGCACAGCGCGATGAGACTCCCGCCTTCACGGCGCGAGTCTTCTGTTGGGATTACGTGGTTTTGGTAGCCGAAGGCTGTCCAGCAGCCAGTCTTGGGCGGCTCGACCGAGTCAGCCGGCGGTGGTTTCGGCATTGGTGACTTCCTGGTGGTTGGCGGCCGGGCGCGTGGGAGGGGGTTCGCGCCCGGCCACCTGGGGTGGGCCGGTGCGGCATGTGGCCGGGGGATCTCATGCCGCACCGACCCGGCTCGGTGGGGGTCGTGAGTGCGTAGACCGGTTGGAGCCGGTTTTTGCACTCACGACCACTTACAGGCGCAGGTGGTGGCGACCGGTGGGGTGGTCGTCGGGGTCGAAGTCGGGGAACTCGGGCTCCTGTTGCGCTGGGGGCTCGAGGGTTGTCGGAGGTTGCTCGCGGCGGCGGAAATAGTCGTCGGTGGTGCTGTTTTCGGCTTCGATGTCGGCTATGAGGTGCCAGACCGTGTACTCGCCGTCTCCTGTTCCTGCGTGTTGGCCTGTGGCGACGCTCAGGGTTGGGATCGGGACTTGGGTGATCAGCAGGGCGAGGATGAGGAGGTTGAAGAGGATGAAGGTGCTGAGCTGGATCCAGAACATGACAGCGGTTTCCCTTCCAAATTTCCCTAAAATTGGAAACCCCTCTGACCTGGGGTTTCGAGGATAGGTGCCCCAAATTTCCCTAAAATTGGGAGCCCTCTGAGTCGGCGAGGACTCAGGGACGGTCGGCGAGGATTCGCCAGCAGGTCATGCAGGACTTTTCACGTATCCAGTCCACTTCGGACCTGTTGTGGAGTTCTGCGGCTTCGGCTTCTGCTCCGCAGTACGCCTTGACCTTCTGCTCCTGTGGGGATTTCGTTGCTGCTATTGGGAAAGCGTGGCGACCTCCGGTGACCGGGCGCCAGACGTAGGTAAAGTAACTCGACATCCCAACTCCTTCCGCTTGCTGACGTCGATGAGACAGTCCAAAAAACTTTCACGCAATCTTGTTCACCGTTTTGTGTAATAGCGCTGTCTCAGGCCCTGAAATAGCGTGGGCATATGACAACTGCACGTTCACGTGGACTTGGCGCAGAAGTGCGCAAATTGCGAAAAGACGCCGGGCTGAAGCTCGAAGAGCTTGCAGAGCAATGCGGTTGGTCACGCGCGACGTTCGGCCGCATCGAGTCCGGCGACAAGGTCCTCACCGGCACCGAGACGGCGATCATCCTCGGAACCCTTGGCATTAAAGGGAGTGAGCGCAAGCGGCTGCTCGAGCTCGCGCGCGACGCTCATCAGCCGCACTGGTGGGAGGTCGGGCATTCCGACCTGCCCGACCTCCTCGTCGGCCTGCTGGAGTTCGAGCGCATAGCTACGCAGATCACTGACATGGCTCTCGGTTTCGTACCGGGCCTGCTGCAAACCGCTGACTACGCGAGGGCCGTTATCGGCGCTGGAAATGTGAAGGACGATCAGCTCGAGTCCAGGATTTCCCTGCGGCTCGGCAGGCAAAGCGTCCTGACTCGCAAGAATCCGGTGGCGTTCAACGCGCTGATCGATGAATCTGTTCTGCACCGCCCGATCGGCGGCTACGACGTGATGGCCGAGCAGCTGAGACAGATCGTGCGGGTGTCCCGTCGTCCGCACGTCAGCGTGCAGGTTCTCCCCTTCTCCGCTGGCGCGCACGTTGGGCTGAACGGGAGCCACCTGATCCTCGAGTTCCAGAGGCAACGGCCGATCGTCCACCTGGAGCACCGACGTTCCAGCGTCTTCCTCGATGCCCCTGCGGAGACTTCCCCGTTCCTGGACGCCGTACGTAGCCTGACCGATGCGGCGCTGACGCCAGATGAGTCAGCCGAGCTGATCACGAGTCACGCGGAAGTGATGGAGGGGCAGCATGAAGTCGTTTAGCAACTGGCGAAAGTCCAGCTACAGCGGCGAAGAAACCAACTGCGTCGAGGTCGGTTGGCGGAAGTCCAGCTACAGCGGTGAAGAAGGCGACTGCGTCGAGGTCGGTGCTGGTCCCGAGGCCGTTGGGGTTCGGGACACCAAGGACCGCGACGGTGGAACGCTCCTGTTCCCGCCACGGGCTTGGAGCAGCTTCTTATGCGCCCTGAAGGCTGATCAGCTCGGCTGATCAGCGCAGCAGGGTCGTCGCCTCGGGGTCTGAGAGGAGGGCCGCGAGGGCGAAGCGTTCGTGCCAGGTTCCCGATGCCCAGGCGAGGGCTCGGGCCAGGCCGTCCGGGGTTCGCTCCGCGTGGACTCGGCCCGTCGGCTCCACCCACCAGTGGACTCGCTGCTCCCCTGTCGAGGAGCGCACGCGGAGGCCGTCGTGGAGGGTGATCTCGCCGATGGGCAGCGAGATTCCGAGGAGTTCGCAGGCAGCCGGGACTCGGGCTACCTCGGGCCAGCGCTGGGTTCGGCCTTCGCCGACCACCTGCATGGTGTTCTCCTCCGAGGCCAGCGGGAGGTCCAGGAGCTCCGCGAGGGCTTCGGCGTCGAAGCAGTCCGGGCTGCCGCCGGCGATCACCAGCGGGGCCTCCAGGACGCCCAGCATCCACGGCTCGTCCAGCACCACGGCTCGACCGGTGCTGACCACCGCGCCGGAGATCGAACGCACCATCTCCGGCGGGTCCAGCTCGGCCGGGTCGATCGTCCGGCACGCCACGGCTTCCGCCAACGCCTGGTGCGCGCGCAGCGCAGTCCCAGCACGCACTGCGCGCTCCGAGTCGCCTAGGCGCTCCAGGAGGTCCTCGGCGTCGTCAGCGTCCTCAACGTTGAGTTCTTCGCGCACGCCCGCGAGCCGAAGGTGCTCCGCGTCCAGACCAACATCGGGCACCGGGTCGTACAGGCCCGCCAGGTCTTCGGCTTCCGGGAGTCGCCAGGTTCGCGGGGCGGCGCCGCCGAGCAGGGCGTAGCGCTCGATCCACCAGGACGAGTAGCTGTGCGGTTCTCGCAGCGCACGCAGGGTTTCCGGGTTACGGACCAGCAGTCGCAGCGCGGCAGGCCACGCGTCGTCGGCGACCAGGTCCAGGTCGCGGATGCCGACGAACCTCGGCGGCGGCCAGCTCTCCGGCTGAGACGCCTCCTGCTCCGCCCACCACAGGTGGATGTCCTGGAAGTCCTCGTCGGGCTCCAGCGGATCCTCTTCGACCTGCACCGCGAAGTCGTCCAGCACGCCGATCGAGCGCAGCAACTCCGTCGACCACTCGGCGGCGAAGTCCTCGTCGAGCACCGCCAGCGGCGCATCATCGCCGACGAACTCGCCGTCCAGCACCTCCAGCAGCGCCGCGTCCGGCAGCAGCAACTCGTCCGCGCGGCGAACGTCCCCGTAGGCGTCGGGCAGCGCCAGCGCGCCGATCCACTCGCGCGGCTGGGTGTTCGCGACGAGCTGCAGCACCGCCTCGGCCAGCGGACGCACGTCGACACCGGCGCGCGCGTCGGAAACACTGCTGCGCACGGCTTCTTCCAACGACGGCGCGTCGAGCAGTTCCGCTGGTCCGGCTGGGTGTGCGCCCAGCTTCTCCAGCAGCGGGTGCGTGGCGTCGGGGTGGGCGATGCGCAGGCCGGAGATGTCCAGTGTGGACAGCACGGCGGCCGGGTCGGGGTCGGCGTCACGGTGGCTGAGCAGCACGTCGCGCACGCCGCTAATGGTGCGGCCGTCGGCCAGCGGCACGGGCAGCGCGGTGAACTCCTCGCGCGCCGCCGGGTCCGCGCCCTCGATCGGCGCCAACGCGTCGTAGAGCCGATACCACCACTCCGGCTCGCGTTGCAGGCCGGTGACCGCTTCCACGATCTCCGCCGCGGCCAGCCGCCGAACCTCCAGCACGTGCAGCGACCTGCGGTGACGCGCATCGGCGAGGTCCGCGTTCAGCAGTCCGGGGACCACGTCGGCGAGCAGTTCCACCAGCTCCGGCGAGACGTACTCGAGGACGCGGGATTCCAGCGGGGCGACCGGTTTTCCGGCCGCCGCGGGCAGCCATGCGGCGACGCGCAGCCGGTCGGTCACGCCCTGTCGCAGCTTGTCGTCCACATCGGACAGTGGGAACCCGGCGAGCGGCACCAGGGCCGTGCGGTGCTCGGCTGCGATCTTGCTGACCAGCTCGGGGTAGCACTCCGCGGCGAAGGTCAGCACCGCGTCCGCAGCACCCGAAGCCGCCACGCGCCGCCGGTCCGGCTCCACCGGCACGCTCGCCAGCAGCCGCGCCGGGAGCGACAACCGCTCCTCGGTCGGCGTCGGCGCGTGCAGCACGTCCTCGGCCAGCGGGATCGGCGTGCCGTCGTCGTCCAGCGGAACAGCCCAGGTCACACGCCATTCCGCGGCGTGCCGCGCCTCCACGCCGAGCCCGGCCAGCGCCGATTCGCTCAACGTGCCCGCGGCCCGGTGCACCAGCCACCGATCGCTGCCGATCGGACCGTGCACCACCAGTCGATCCGCATCCAGGTCCTCGCGGCGCCAGGTCTGCGCGCCGATGCGGATCTCGGTCAGCGCGGGCAGCGCGAGCAGCAGGTCAGGGGCCTGATCGATGAACTCGACCAGCATTTCGTCCGCGTCGACGTCCGAGCGCAGCGGCAACCGCACCTCGGTGTCGAAGCCCTCCGGCGGCTCACCGGCGACCGGCCACGGCAACCGCAGGACCGGCACCTCACCAGACCGCTTGGCCAGCTCCTCAGCCGGGCCGGGCAGCTGCGCGACCGCATCCCTGGTCCGCGCGGCGGAGAACGCGACGCCACCGGTCGTGGACACCACGCTCGGCTCGTCGGAAACCGCCAGCACAGCGGCGAACCCGACGCCGAACCGGCCGACCGACGCGCCCTCGCGCTTGGCCGAAGCACGCAACGAGGCCAGCCCCGCCACGCCTTCAGCGGTCAGCGGCGCGCCGGTGTTGGCGACCCGCAGTTCACCGCCGTTGAGCTCGACGCGCAGCACGCCGTCCGAGCCCGCGGCATCAGCGGCGTTCTGCGCGAGCTCGACCAGCAGTCGATCGCGGTAGCCGCCGAGCCGGAGGTCCTCCTCGGCGTTGGCGTCCTCGCGAAAACGGGTCGGCGAAGCCTCCCAGGACTGCAACACGGCCTGCCTGAGCTCGGCCGTGCCGAACACGTCCGGCTGGTTCACCCGCGCTCCGGGTTTCGGGGCTCGAAGTCCAGGGTGGCGTCGTCGTAGACGATCTCGGCCACCGGCACCGTCGACGAGGTGTCCACCTCGACCTCGGAGTGCGCACCGCACCCGAACTCGACGCTGACCACCCGGCCGTCGGCGGGCGCGAACTCGTTGGCGCACACGCCGAACGCGCCGCCCATCGAACCGGCCAGCTTCAGGAAGAAACCGCAGGTACCGCAGGCTGCCGGCGCGGAACGTGCGATGTCGGCGCGCGGCCCGAAGTCACCGCCCTGCCACCGGTCGGCGGTCTCCAGCCGGCCCTCGCGGCTGAGCACCCGCTTGCGGCCCAGGCCGACTTCCTGCACGACGTCCTCGACCGCCGGGTCGTCGCTGGCCAGGTAGCCGGGCGCCAACCGCGGGTCGTCCGCATGGGTCGGCAGCAGGTCACCAGGACCGAGGTCGCCCGGCCGTACCCGCTCGCTCCACGGCACCCAGTCGGGCGCGGTCAGCGCGGTCGGACCAGGCAGCAGCACGACCTCGCTGACGGTGACCGGCTCGCCCTCGCCGGGGCTGGCCACGGTCACCGCCCAGCGCCAACCGACGTAGCCCGGGTAGTTCGATTCGAAGTAGTGGGTGGCCGCGTACGGACCTTCGGCTTCGACACCGACGTGCGCCCCCACCGGGTCCGCGACCTCGGCGTCCAGGGTCAGCACCGGCGAGCCGATGGGGTCATCCCCCGGCTTGGCCTCGTCCTCGGCCGCAGCTCGCGCAACGTCCTCTGCCGCAGCGAGCTCCGGGTTCAAGGGCGCGGGCTCGAGCTGCCCGCAGTCCTCGAACGGGGCATCCGCGCCTGGGCTGGTCATCGGAGCAGGCATAGGCGTCACATGTTCGATTGTGCCGTACGCGGTCGCCGGTGCAGTCGCCCGTGTCAAGCTTTCGGGGTGCGAAGGCTCCTGGCTCGACGAGTTCTCTTCGGCGCGGTGCTCGGCTTCGGGCTGGTTGCCTGTGCGCCGGTAGTACCAGCGCAACACGATGGCCAGCACAACGGCGAGCAGACCGATCAGGGCGTTGGGCACGCGGGAAGCCTGCCACACCTTCGAGCTGAGGTGATCCGCGTGCTCCCGCACGACCGCTCCTCGTTCACTCAGGGCCTGGAAATCTCCGATGACACCCTCTACGAAGGCACCGGCCTGAAGGGTGAGTCGCTGGTCCGCGCCACCGATCTCGCCACCGGCGAGGTGCGCCGCGAAGTCCGGCTCCCGGCCGACCTCTTCGGTGAGGGCATCACCGTCACGGGTGACCGTATCTGGCAGCTCACCTGGCAGGAAGGGGTCGCGTTGGAGAGGGACCGGGAGACCCTGGCCGAGTTGCGCCGAGTGGAGTATTCCGGCGAGGGCTGGGGCCTGTGCTTCGACGGCTCGCGCCTGGTGATGAGCGACGGCAGCGACCGGCTGACCTTCCGCGACCCGGTGAGCTTCGCGCCGACCGGCTCGGTGGCGGTGCGAGCGGCTGGCGCACCGGTCGCGGAGCTCAACGAGCTGGAGTGCGTCGACGGGCAGGTGTACGCCAACGTCTGGCACACCGAGGAGATCGTGCGCATCGACCCGGCGAACGGCGAGGTCACGGCGGTCGTGGACGCCTCCGGTCTGCTGAGCCCGCGCGAGCGGGCGGGCACCGACGTGCTCAACGGCATCGCGGCCGTGCCGGGCACCGACGAGTTCCTGCTGACCGGAAAGTACTGGCCGTCGGTTTTCCGAGTTCGCCTCGTCCCGGCCTGATCGCCGGTACCGTCTGCGCATGGACGATCAACAGGGCTCCGTGCAGCCGCTGCACGTGCTGTGCGTGCTCGGTTCCGGAATGGACCTGGACAAGGTCGAGATTGCCGTCCGCGCGGTCGGCGGGCCGCTGTTCTCCCTGGACCGCACCGAATCCGACCTGGAGCACGACCCCCGCATGCCGGCCGCCTTCGAAGCATGCCTGGCGGAGCTGACCTTCACCGACGCCGACTGGGACGCCGTCGACGAGCACGACTCGGTCGCGTACGTGCTGGCCCAGGGCGGACCGGGCGACTCGGAGTACATCTCGGAGCGGATGTTGGCGCTGGTCGCGGACCTCTTCGAGCGCTGGGGAGCGACGGCGATCAAGTGCGAGAGCAACGGACTCGCGCACGGCCGGGACACCTGGCTGGAGCTGGCCGCCTCCGCCAACGCCCCGGACACGCAGCTGCAGGCGTGGGTCAAGCGACCGATCTCCAGCGGAGACCTCCTGTTCACCTGCGGAATGCACCTGCTGGGCAGGCCCGACGTGGAGCTGCAGGTCGACGACCTGAGCGACGCGAGCCGGCAGGGCGAGTGGATCGAGCTGATCGACGGCCTGACAGGCTACCTGCACATCGACGACCAAGCGGCGGAGATCCGCGACGGCGAGGGCTTCCGGCTGGCCGAGGACGCGCCGCGCTGGATCCTGCACCAGCAGGACTGCGACCGGTACCCGGAGGACGACCTCTTCTACAACCCCCGGGGCTACTGGCGCCTCACACCCAGCTGACCAGCGGTTTCGGACGGCTGGTTCCGCCTGATCAGCTCCCGTGAGTCCTTTGGGCTGCTATGGCGCTCCAAAGGACTCACGGTCATACCTGCGCAGGGCAACGCTCGGAGCGGCCGCTGCCCTGTGGTTGGGAGCCGCGGTTCGCGGGTCGGATCAAGATCACTCGATCGGCGGAGATCTTGGGCTTGAAGATCACTGGATCGGGTTGCGGGTGTATCTGTCGGGCGGGTTCGCTCCTCTTTAACTCTGGGGCCGGAAAACGGCGGAACACGATCAGAGCGGGAGCGGGGTGATGCAGGATGAAAAGCATGGGTTCGCGACGCCATGACCAGCGCTCGGACTCACCGCGCGCCGGCTGGGGCGCCGGGCATCGCGGCAAGCGCGGCTCCTACGACGACGGCGGAGGCGCAGCGCGCTGGGGCTCGCCCGCGGAGCGGGCTGACGCTTCCGCGGAGCGGGAGCGCGGGAGTGAGCACGCGGAGCGGGCGGAGCGTGGGGGCGGCGGTCGCGAGCGCGCGGAGCGCGGTGAGCGGGCGGAGCACCGGTTCGAGGGCGCGAGCCGCGGCGCGGAGCGCCCCGGGAGGGGCGCGACGCGGTACCCGTGGGAGGAGGATCCGGACTACGAGCGGCCGCGGAGCCGGTCGCGGCGGCTGCCTCCGCTGCCCGAGGATCACCCGGCGCGCGAGCGCGAGGAGGAGCCCGAGGTCGAGAAGCCTCGTGGGACCGCACCGCCGACGAAGCTGACAGTCACTCGGGTTGCTGCTTGGCGGAGTCGAGATCTGACGCAGCGGGCGATGCGGATGTTCTTCTCGCTCGCGCATGCCGATGGGGCTGAGCGGTCCGGGCTCGCGAAGTTCACCTACGCCGTGATGGGCAACTACGCGGTGGACGCCGCGATGGCGGTGGCGCTGGCCAACACGCTGTTCTTCTCCGCCGCCACCGGCGAGAGCAAGGACAAGGTCGCGCTCTACCTGCTGATCACGGTCGCTCCGTTCGCGGTGATCGCACCGGTCATCGGTCCGGCGCTGGACCGGTTGCAGCAGGGGCGGCGGTACGCACTCGCAGCGTCGTTCGTGGTCCGGGTGCTGCTCGCCGTCGTCATGGCGTTGAACTTCGACAGCTGGCTGCTGTACCCGGCGGCGCTGGGCTGCATGGTGCTGTCCAAGTCCTTCGGCGTGCTCAAGGCGGCGATGACGCCACGCGTGCTGCCCTCGCAGATCACCCTGACCAAGGCCAATTCCCGGCTGACCGCGTTCGGCATGGCGGCCGGCGGCATCTTCGGCGCGATCGCGTCGGGCTTCGCGTTCCTGCTCGGTTCCGAGGGCGCGCTGTGGTTCATGGCCGCGATGGCCGCCGGTGGCGTGTGGCTGTGCCTGCGGATCCCGGGCTGGGTGGAGAGCACCGAGGGCGAGGTGTCGGCGTCCATCGGCGGGGAGCCACAGACCAAGAAGGTGCCGCTGAGCAGGCACGTCGTGGTCGCGCTGTGGGGCAACGGCGGCATCCGGGTGCTGACCGGGTTCCTGACCCTGTTCGCCGCGTTCGTGATCAAGCAGGGCACGCAGCACGAACCGGTCATGCAGCTGGTGCAGCTCGGTGCGGTCGGCGGCGCCGCTGGGGTCGGCAGCTTCCTCGGCAACGCGCTGGGTTCGAAGATGCACTTCGGCAAGCCGGACCGGGTGATCAACGCCTGCCTGGGCAGCGCGTTGGCCGTCGCGGTCTGCGCCGCAGCGCTGGCCGGACTCCCGCTGGCAGTGGTGGTCGGCCTGGTCGGAGCGACGGCGAGTGCGCTCGCCAAGGTCTGCCTCGACGCGGTGATCCAGCACGACATGCCGGAGGAATCCCGGGCTTCAGCGTTCGGCAAATCAGAGACGATCTTGCAGCTAAGCTGGGTCTTCGGCGGTGCGCTGGGCGTTCTGCTGCCACCGGTCTACTGGATCGGCTTCCTCGTCGTGGCCGTGCTGCTCGCACTCGCGCTGGCTCAGACGATCACGGCGGGTCGAGGCGGCACCCTGATCCCCCGGCTGCGGAGGAAGGCTGAACCAGCCACTGAACGAGCAGCCGCCAGGTCGTAGTTCTTGTCTTTGAAACGCCGAAGGCGTTTAGCCCACCTACGACACTTGCACCGCCGCGGGTTCTCAGACTGTGCCCGCCCGACTTGGGCCCTTGGCGAGGACAGCCCGTTTCGCCGTGTATTGGACATACATCAGAACGCCGATCCCGCAGCCAGGCGGCGTCTGAGGTTCCGCCACCCGCACCGCCGCGCAAAACGAGGCTGGTAACAGGCTTGTAGGCTCGAACTGTGCATCGTGGACTGAAGTCGCTGCTGGCCGGAGCGAGCGTGGTGCTCGCCGCCGGTTGTGCCGCGCCGAGCGAACCGCAGGTCACCTTCTACTCCCACGGGAGGTCGGTGGAGGTCGCGCCCGCCCAGTACTGCGACCCGAACGGGGAGAAGTGCACGGGATCGCCGGAGTCGGTCGGCAAGCTGCGGGTTCCCGACGGCTCCCCGCTGCAGATCTCGGTGCCTGGCAAGGTCGCCGAGACGCCGTGGCAGGTCGTGTTCCTGTACCGCGGGGCCAACGGCCAGGAGCTGGACGGCCGCAGCCCCGTCTTCGCCCCGAACGAGCGCCACGCCTACACGCTCCAGGTGCCGCCGGACGGCGTCCACCTGGAACACGTCGAGGTCCAGCAGTTCTCGGCGGTCCTGACCCCGGGCGCCGACGGCGGTGTCGACTTCGGCATCGGCGGCAGCTGGGTCCTCAACGTCGAACAGCAGTAAGTACCTGTCATTGCACTCGTTTTGCATGGCGGTGCGGGTAGCGGAACCTCAGCGCCCGCCTGGACTGCGGGTGCCGACTTGATGTATGCCAGCTCGTTCTGCCATGCAAAACGGGTTCGACGCCAGGTTCTAAGAGGCTAAAAGGCCGGGCCCACCCTCGGTGCGCCCGGCTTCTCGGTGGCTGTCGTCAGTTGTTGCCCGGGTCCAGCTCTCGGGCGACCGCGCGCACGACCTCACCGATGCGCTTAGCGGTCTTGCGGTCCGGGTAGCGACCGCGGCGCAGGTCGGGCTGGACCTTCAGCTCCAGGAGCTTGATCATGTCCTCGACCATGCCGTGCAGCTCGTCGGCGGGACGGCGACGCGCCTCGGCGACCGAGGGCAGCGGGTCCAGAAGCTGCACCTTCAGCGCCTGCGGACCGCGGCGGCCCTGCGCCATGTCGAAGTCGACGCGCTGGCCGGTCTTGAGCGCTTCCACGCCGGACGGCAGCGCGGAGGCGCGCACGTAGACGTCTTCCCCACCATCCTGGGTCAGGAAGCCGAAGCCCTTGTCCGCGTCGAACCACTTGACCCTGCCGGTCGGCACTGTCCTCACCGTTCCCTGTCGAATGCACTGGCCCGGTTTCCAGGGCCTCCGTCGTCCGTCACATCGCTTCCGCCACGCGGAACCGAACGGCTCCGGCACGACGAACGCGCCCCGACTACGCTCGCAGTTGCACATGCCGGGACGCGTTATTCAAGCGTACCGCGTACCGGGATGGGAAGACCCCGCCTTGCGCAGCAGGGTTGACCAGGGCACCCGATACGCTGCTGGACATGGCAGCTTCCGCCCGCAGGTCCGCAGCCCTCCCGGTCTCGATCACCATGTTCGCCCTGGGTCTGCTGGCCATCATCACGATCTTCGCGCTGTTCGCCCTCGGTTACGGGAACTTGCCCGTGTGGCTGAACCTGGCGACCCTGCTGTGCCCGGCCGGGTTCATCGTCGGCGTTGTCGCGACCGTCCTGCACAGCCGCAAGCGCTGATCAGACCTGCTGCTCCAGCCACGCCGGGAACTCGGTGAGGTCGCGCAGCACGACATCCGCCCCGGCTTCGGCGAGCTGCTCGACGCTGTAAGGCCCGGTGGACACCGCGACGGCGGTCGCGCCCGCGGTCCGCGCGCCGACGATGTCGCCGAGGTGATCGCCGACGTAGCTGGTCGCGCCCTCCTCGCGCAGCACCTCGCCCTTGGCAGCACCGAACACGTCCCCGACCAGCAGGTCGACCTCCCAGCCGAACGCCTTGAGGTGCAGCTCCGCGTTGGGCTGGTGCTTGCCGGTGATCACCAGCGTCCGGCCGCCCAGTTCGCGGACCGCCGCGAGCGCCTCGGTCGCACCCGGCAGCGCCTTCGTCTCCTCGACCACCGCGGTCGGGTACACCGAGCGGAAGTGTCGGACCAGCTGCTGCGCCATGTCGTCGTCGAAGCCGTAGCCGCGCATCGCGTCGATGATCGGCGGGCCGAGGTTCGAGGCGAAGTGGTCGCCGTCGAGGGCCAGGCCGAACTCGCGGTTGAGCTCCTCGATCGCGCGGACCATGCCGGGCCGCGGGTCGATCAGGGTCATGTCCAGGTCGAAGCCGACGGTCGGGCCGGTGCGCTCTGCTGCCACGCGAACCACCCTACGGAGGGACGCCCCTGCTCTTGACGCGGAACTATCCAGTATCGAAACTCTATTCGTAATCCTTCTCACATTCGGCGAGCTGGAGTCGTTCAATGACGAGCACGACCACGCACCCCGCCCACCGCGAAGGCTTCCACTCCCTGCGCGGCCTGAACTGGGACTCGCTGCCGCTGCGCCTGTTCAGCAAGGGCAACGCGAAGTTCTGGAACCCCGCGGACATCGACTTCAGCCAGGACGCCGAGGACTGGCAGCGGCTCACCGAAGACGAACAGCGCAGCGTGGCTGGCCTGTGCGCGCAGTTCATCGCCGGCGAGGAAGCCGTCACCGAGGACCTCCAACCGTTCATGGCCGCGATGGCCGCCGAAGGCCGCTTCGGCGACGAGATGTACCTGACCCAGTTCGTCTTCGAGGAGGCCAAGCACACCCAGGTCTTCCGGCTGTGGATGGACGCCATCGGCCTCACCGAGGACCTGCACTGGGTCGTCGAGGAGAACCCCGGCTACCGGGAGATCTTCTACAAGGCGCTGCCCGAATCGCTGCACGCGCTGCACTCCGACCCCAGCCCGGAGAACCAGGTCCGCGCGTCGGTCACCTACAACCACGTCGTCGAGGGCACCCTCGCGCTGACCGGCTACTACTCCTGGCACAAGATCTGCGTCAGCCGCGGCATCCTGCCCGGCATGCAACAGGTCATCAAGAGCATCGGTGACGACGAGCGCCGGCACATGGCGTGGGGCACCTTCACCTGCCGCCGCCACGTCGCCGCCGACGAGAGCAACTGGGGAGTGGTCGAGGACCAGATGTCCCGGCTGCTGCCGCACGTGGTCGAGCAGATCCAGTGGCGTCCGGACAACATGCCGGAGGAGCTGCCGTTCGACCTGGACAAGGACGAGCTCACTGCCTACGCCACGGACCGGGCGACCCGCCGGCTCGGCGCGATCTCCAGCGCCCGCGGCATGCCCCTGGCCCAGATCGACGTCGACGCCTCCCCCGAGAAGCTGGAAGACCAGTTCGGCGAAGAAGACGCCGCCGAACTCGCCAAACTCCGCTGACCCACCACCCCAGTCCCGACGCGATTTCAATGGAAATTGGACATCCGATTTCCATTGAGCCTTTTTCATCACCGGGGTCGTCCACAGGTGTCGGCGTGTCCGGGGCATGACACGCCGACACCTCCCGCAAGTTCCATTGAAATTGCGTTCCCCGGACGCACCGCCTGGGTGGGACTCAGCGGCGGTCGAGGATGTCCTTGGAGATCTCGCGCATCTCGATCTTGCGGATCTTGCCGGTGACGGTCATCGGGAACTCGTTCACCACGTGCACGTAGCGCGGGATCTTGTAGTGCGCCAGCTTGCCGGTGCAGAACTCCCGCAGCGTCTCGGCCGTCAGCTGGTCGGCGCCCTCGCGCAACCGGACCCAGGCCATCAGCTCCTCGCCGTAGCGCGTGTCCGGAACCCCGATGACCTGCGCGTCCACCACATCGGGGTGGGTGTAGAGGAACTCCTCGATCTCCCGCGGGTAGATGTTCTCGCCGCCGCGGATGACCATGTCCTTGATCCGCCCGGTGATGCTGACGTAGCCGTCGGCGTCCATCACCGCCAGGTCCCCGGTGTGCATCCAGCGCGCCGCGTCGATGACCTCGGCGGTGCGGTCCGGCTGCTCCCAGTAGCCCAGCATCACCGAGTACCCGCGAGTGCACAGCTCACCCGGCATGCCGCGCGGCACGGTCAGGCCGGTTACCGGGTCGACGACCTTGACCTCCAGGTGCGGACCGACTCTGCCCACAGTGGACACTCGGCGTTCCAGCGAGTCGTCCGCGCGGGTCTGCGTCGACACCGGGGAGGTCTCGGTCATGCCGTAGCAGATCGACACCTCCCGCATCCCCATCCGGTCGATGACCTGCTTCATCACCTCCGCCGGACACGGCGAACCCGCCATGATCCCGGTGCGCAGCGAGGACAGGTCGAAGTTCTCGAACTCCGGGTGCTCCAGCTCGGCGATGAACATCGTCGGCACCCCGTACAGCGCCGTGCACCGCTCGGCGGCGACCGCGGACAGCGACGCGACCGGGTCGAAGCCCTCCGCCGGGATCACCATCGCCGCCCCGTGGCTGGTGCAGGCCAGGTTGCCCATGACCATGCCGAAGCAGTGGTAGAACGGCGGCACGATCGCCACCCGGTCGACCTCGCTGTAGTTGCACAGCTCCCCGACGAAGAACCCGTTGTTCAGGATGTTGTGGTGCGACAGCGTCGCGCCCTTCGGGAACCCGGTGGTGCCCGAGGTGTACTGGATGTTGATCGGATCGTCGGCGGAGAGCTCGATCGCGGCCAACCGCTGCGGGTCCGGGGTGGCCCCGGCCAGCTGGTCCCACTCCGGATCGTCCAGGAACACCACCTGCTCCAGGCCGGAGCACTTCGGCCGCACCTTCTCGACGATCTCGACGTAGTCAGAGGACTTGAACGACTTCGCCGAGATCAGCATCCGGATGCCGGCCTGCTTGAGCACGTACTCCAACTCGTGCGCCCGGTAGGACGGGTTGATGTTGACCAGGATCGCGCCGATCTTCGCGGTCGCGTACTGGGCCAGCGTCCACTCCGCGCGGTTCGGTGCCCAGATCCCGACCCGGTCGCCCTTGCCGATCCCGGCGTCCAGCAGGCCGACCGCCAGCGCGTCCGTGTCGGCCACGAATTCCCGGTAGGTCCAGCGACGACTGGTCGCGCACTCCACCAGGGCGTCCCGTTCGGGGAACCGCGCGGCGATCCGATCGAGGTTCGCCCCGATCGTCTCCCCCAGCAGCGGCACCTCCGAAACGCCCGAGTCGTAGCTGAGCTGGACGGTATCCACGGCGACTACCTCCCGACGAGCACGTGAGACGGATCACCCATCTTGTTCTCGAGATCCCCCACTCGGCCACCCCCGAACGCGGGTATCCCCGACACGCCGCCCTCACCCCAAAACCACCCGATTCGCCCCCGCCACAACCCCGCCACCAGGCAGGGGGTGAGCGGCATAGGGTCTGAGGGTGCGTGCTTTTGTCGTGGATGCCTTTACCGACACAGCCTTCGCCGGGAATCCCGCTGGGGTCGTGCTGCTGGACTCCCCCGCCGAGGAGGCGTGGATGCAGTCGGTGGCCGCTGAGCTCCGGCACTCCGAGACCGCGTTCGTCGTGGTCGGAGAGCCAACGGACGAGCCCAAGCCGCTGCGGTGGTTCACGCCGACCACCGAGGTTCCGCTGTGCGGGCACGGCACCCTCGCCACTGCGCACGTGCTCGGCGGCGACCAGCGGTTCGACACCCGCAGCGGCGTCCTGACCTGCACTGCACTGGCCGGCGGCTGGATCGAGATGGACTTCCCCGTCGACCGGGCCGAGCCGGTGGAACCGCCGGAGACCCTGGCCGCCGGGCTCCCCGGCGTCACCGTCGTGGAGACGGCGCAGGCCTCGACCAAGGTGCTCGTGCGAGCCGAGTCTGCCGCCGAGGTCCGCGCGGTGCGGCCGGACTTCGCGGCGCTGGCCACCGTCCCGTCCCGCGGCGTGATCGTCACCGCGCCCGGCGACCGGCCCGGCGTCGACTTCGTCAGCCGGGTGTTCTCCCCGCAGGTCGGCATCCAGGAAGACCCCGTGACCGGCTCCGCGCACTGCACCCTCGCGACCTGGTGGGCGGACGAGCTCAACCGCGCCCCGCAGGACACGACCTTCGTCGGCGAGCAGGCCTCCGTCCGCGGCGGCATCGTGCGCATGGCGCTTCGCGGCGACCGCGTCGGCCTCCGCGGCCAAGCCACCACCGTCCTCAGCGGCGACCTGCTCGTCTGACCACAGTTTCAATTGAAACTGTAAAACCCACCCACGGCGGATCACAGTTTCAATTGAAACTGTGGTTCCGAGACCCAGCGGAGGACTGAGGGGAAACCCTGATTCACCGGGCGGCGGGCTAGTGGCACCGTAGAGGTATGCGGTTATTGCTGAACGTCATTTGGTTGGTCTTCGGGGGCTTGTGGATGGCGCTGGGGTACGTGTTGGCCGGGATCCTGCTGACCATCACGATCATCGGCATCCCGTTCGCGATCGCCTCGTTCCGGATGGCGAACTTCGCGTTGTGGCCGTTCGGACGGCGTCTGGTGGACGAGCCCACCTCGGGCGCCATGGCCGGCATCGGCAACATCCTGTGGCTGGTGCTCGCCGGGTGGTGGCTCGCGCTCGGGCACATCGTCACCGGCATCGCGCAGTGCGTGACGATCATCGGAATCCCGCTGGGCATCGCCAACTTCAAGCTGATCCCGGTCTCCCTGATGCCGCTGGGCAAGCGGATCGTGGACGCCGACGACGCGTACGCGTTCATGCGCGCTAAGTGATTTTCGGCACACCGGCGTACTAGAGACGGCTCCGAATGCCTCTCTCTTACGTCAGCCCAACGCCGATGTGGGGGTGCCCGTGATCACCGAACTCGAGCTGGAGCGAGTCGCAGCCGCCATCGAGCGCGCCTTCCGGCACCCCGGGGCCGCCGACTGGGCCGAAGTGGAGCGCCTGCGGTTGCAGGCCGACCTGTTCGACCGGCTGGCCGCCGCGCAGCGCCACTGGTCGAGCTCGTTGGCCCGCCGCGCCGAACTGGTGCGCGACGCGGCCGAGCGGATTGCCGACGAGCTCAACCACGTCACCAGCGCCATCGACCTGCCGTCCCAGACGGCCACCAACCGCACGTCGTGAATGCGCAGCCCCGCCGCGCACTCACGACCGCGGTCACGACTTGAACGGGTCCAGGACGTTGTCGACCAGGGCGGCCACGGAGCTGACCACCTTCGTCGGCCGGTAGGGGAACAGCTCGGCGGTCGACTCGTCGGCGATCCCGGACAGCACCAGGATCGTCTTCAGCCCGGACTCCAGGCCGGACCGCACGTCGGTGTCCATCCGGTCACCGATCATCAGCGTGTTCTCCGAGTGCACCCCCAGGTGCCGCAGCGCCGAGCGCATCATCAGCGGGTTCGGCTTGCCCACGTAGTACGGCGCGCGCCCGGTGACCCGCTCGATCAGCGCGGCGACCGCGCCGGTGGCCGGCAGTGTGCCCTCGCGGCTCGGACCCTTCTCGTCCGGGTTCGTGGCGATGAACCGGGCGCCTGCCTCGACGAGCCGGATCGCCTTGGTTATCGCCTCGAAGCTGTAGGTGCGCGTCTCGCCGAGGATGACGTAGTCGGGGTCCCGATCGGTGAGCACGTAGCCGATGTTGTGCAGCGCCGTGGTCAACCCCGATTCGCCGACCACGTAGGCCGAGCCGCCCGGGCGCTGGTTCTCCAGGAACTGCGCGGTGGCCAGCGCCGAGGTCCAGATCGCCTCCTCCGGGACGTCCAGCCCGGTGCGCAGCAGCCTGGCCCGCAGGTCGCGCGGGGTGTAGATCGAGTTGTTGGTGAAGACCATGAACGGGACGTGGTTCTCCCGCAGCGCCGCCAGCAGGGCGTCCGCGCCGGGCACCATGTGCTCCTCGTGGACGAGCACGCCGTCCATGTCCATCAGGTAGGTCCAGGGGGATGGCTCAGTCACGCCCCCGATGATCCTCCCGATAGCGGGTGGATTGCTACCTCAGCCGCCTTGACCGCGAACCACACCTCGTCATCGGGGGTGAGCCGCAGGTCGGCGACGGCCGCCGGGGTGACGTCCGCGGCCAGCGAGCAGTCCCGCACCACGCCGCGCACCCGCACGACGTCGCCGCGCGGCTCCAGCCCGGCCAGCCGCACCCGGAGCGCGTTGCGCGGGCTGCCACCCGGCGGCTCGCGGTGCACCGCCACGGCGGCAGGCGCGAACACCGCGGCGGCGGGTTCGCCCTGGTCCAGGTCTTCGGCGATGCGACCGCTGAGCACGGTGTCGCCGAACTCGACCCCGTTGTCCTTCGCGATTCCCGGCACCAGGTTGAGCCCGGCGACCCGCGCGGTGAAGGGTTCCTTCGGTTTGGCCAGGACCTCGCGAGTGGGGCCCTGCTCGACGATGCAGCCGTCGAGCAGCACCACCAGCCGGTCGGCGAGCACGACCGCGTCCAGCACGTCGTGAGTAACCAGCACCGTTGGCTTGTCCTGCCGCCTGAGCACTTGGTGCAGCAAGCCGCGCATCGCTGGAGCGGCGTCCACATCGAGCGCGGCCAGCGGCTCGTCGAGCAGTAGCAGCTGAGGGTTGGCGGCCAGAGCGCGCGCCAGGGCGACGCGCTGCGCCTGTCCGCCGGAGAGCTGTCCGGGTCGGCGTGCTGCGAGCTCCGCGACGTCCACTTCGGACAGCCAGTGCGCAGCGATCTCCCGCGCCTTGGCCTTGCTGACTCCGGCCGCGCGGGGCCCGAAGGCCACGTTCTCCAGCGCCGTCATGTTCGGGAACAGCAGTGCGTTCTGCGCGAGCAGCCCGACACCCCGTCGGTGTGTCGGCACGGCGATCCCGCGCTCGGTGTCCAGCCACGGCACACCGTCGAGCTCGACGCGCCCCCGGTCCGGCACCAGCTGCCCGGCCAGCACTGACAGCAAGGTCGACTTGCCCGCTCCGTTCGGGCCGAGCACCGCCAGCACCTCTCCCGGCGCGACGTCGAACTCGGCGCGAAGCGCGAACTCCGCGCGGCGGAACTCGACGTCGGTTCGCAACCCGCTCACAGCCGTCCTTCCACCGCCTTGGGCCGGGCCACCACGATCACCACGAGAGCCACCACCACCAGCAACAACGACATCGCCACCGCAGCGTCCACATCGGACTGGGCAGTGGTGTAGATGGCCAGCGGCAAGGTGCGGGTGGTGCCCTGCAAGCTACCGGCGAAGGTGATCGTCGCACCGAATTCGCCCAAGGCGCGCGCGAAAGTCAGCACCAGGCTCGACCCGAGCGCGGGCAGCAGCAGCGGCACGGTCACCCGCCGGAAGGTCAACCACGGCGCGGCGCCCAGCGTCGCGGCGACCTGCTCGTAGCGCCCACCAGCGGTCCGCAGCGCGCCCTCCAACCCGACCACGAGGAACGGCATCGCGACGAACGTCTGAGCCAGCACAACAGCCGTCGTCGTGTACGGCAGCCGGATCCCGACGACGTCGAGCAGCCCACCGAGCGGACCGGTCCGCCCGAGCAGATAGAGCAGGGCCAGACCACCAACCACCGGCGGCAAAACCAGCGGCAGCAACACGAACGCACGCAGCACGCGCAGTCCACGCATCCGCGACCTCGCCAGCACCAGCGCCAGCGGACCACCGAGCACCAGCGCCAAGCCGGTCGAGATGAGCCCGGTGACCACCGACAACCAAAGCGCGTCCAGCGCGGCCGGACTCAGCAGCAACTCCGGCAGCTGAACCGGATCCACCCTGGTCAGAAGCCCGAGAACGGGCAACACCACCAGCGCCAACGCCAGCACCGCGGGCACCCTCAGCACCACCGGCACCTGGGTCGTACGCGATTTCAATGGAAGTCGGGTACGCGATTTCCGTTGAAACTGGACGTCTGACTTCAACGGGAGTTGCGGGGTCACGAGGTGCCGAAGCCGTGGTTGGTGAGGATCTCGCGGCCGACGGGGCCGTGGACGAACTCGACGAACTCCGCCGCCGCGTCGGGCTGCGGGGCGCCCTTGATGGTGGCGATCGGGTAGTTGTTGACCGCCTGCTCGGCCTGCGGGAAGTCGACCACCTGGACCTGCTGGCCGGCCGCCTTCGCGTCGGTGACGTAGACCAGGCCGGCGTCGGCCTCGCCCGCGATCACCTTCTGCAGCACCGACTTGACGTCGTCCTCCTCGCTCACCGGCTTGACCTGCACACCCGCCGCCTGCGTCACCTTCTGCGTCGCCGAACCGCACGGCACCTGCGGCGCGCACACCACCACGGTGTGGTGGTCACCGGCCAGATCCGCCAGCGAGCCGATCTTTCCCGGGTTGCCGGGCGGGACCACGATCGTCAGCTCGTTCGTCGCGAAGGTCTGCGGGTCGCCGACGAGGTCGCGCACCTTGTCCATGCTCTTCTCGTCCGCCGAGGCGAAGACGTCCGCCGGACGTCCCTGCTTGATCTGCTCGGCCAGCGTCGAGGAGCCCTGGTAGTCGAACTGCACCTTCACGTCCGGATGTTCCGCGGTGAACCGGGCACCCAGCTCGTCGAAGGACTCGGTCAGCGACGCCGCAGCCAGCACGGTCAACGTGCGCTGCTGCTCGGACCCGGCCTGACCGCAGCCGGCCAGCAGCACCAGAGCCAGCAGGGCGCCGGCGATCATCTTGAGCTTCGACATCATCCTTCTCCCGGTGTCTCCACCACGACGTTGGTCGACTTGATCACGGCCACCGCCAGCACCCCCGAGCGCAGGCCCAGCTCGTGCACGGCCTCAGTGCTCATCAGCGACACCACCCGGTGCGGACCGCACTGCATCTCCACCTGGGACATCACCCGGTCCGAGACGACCTCGGTCACCAGCCCGACCAACCGGTTGCGGGCCGAGCGGCCGACGCCGGAGGGATCGGGCGTGGAGCGCGCTTGTTCGCGGGCGAACTCGGCGAGCTCGGCGCCGTCCACGGCGAGCCGACCGGAGGCGTCCCGCTGCGCCTGCAGCTGCCCACCGTCGACCCACCGGCGCACCGTGTCGTCGCTGACGCCGAGGAGTCCGGCGGCTTCTGCGATCCGATATTGCGGCACGTGAAGGACAATACTTCCGCATCTGCGGTGTTATCCAGCGCAGAGTACCCGCAAATCCGGAATATCAACCGGTTTCGTGCGTTCCTCCGACCGAAGATCCCGCCGCGCACGAGACCCTCGTCGATTGCGCACAAATGCCCTCCGACGATCGAAATTGACCGGTGCGGCGCGCTAGGGTCGTGGGGTGACCGCGGTGGACCTGGGAATTCCGTTCGTGCGCAGCACGATCGACACGTCCGAACGACCGGAAACGCCGAAACTGGTGGACCGGTTCGGACGGGTCGCCACCGATCTGCGCGTGTCCCTCATCGACAAGTGCAACCTGCGCTGCACCTACTGCATGCCCGCCGAGGGCCTGCCCTGGCTCAAGCGCGCGGAGCTGCTCGACACCGACGAGATGAACCGGCTGATCCGCATCGCCGTCGAGGAGCTCGCCGTGACCGCGGTCCGCTTCACCGGCGGCGAACCGCTGCTGCGACAGGACCTGGTGGACATCATCGCCGCGACCGCCGTGCTGCCCAACCGCCCGAAGACCTCGCTGACCACCAACGGCATCAACCTCGGCGACTACGCCGAACCCCTGGTGCGCGCCGGGCTGAACCGGGTCAACGTCTCGCTGGACACCCTCGACCGCGCGGTGTTCAAGGAGCTGACCAGGCGCGATCGGCTCGACGACGTGCTGGCCGGGCTGGCCGCGGCCAAGCGGATGCGGCTGGAACCGGTCAAGGTCAACGCGGTGCTGATGCGCGGGATCAACGACCACGAGGCCTGCGACCTGCTGCGCTACTGCATCGAGCACGGCTACCAGCTGCGATTCATCGAGCAGATGCCGCTGGACGCCCAGCACGGCTGGGACCGCTCGCAAATGATCACTGCCGACGAGATCCTGGACCGGCTCAGCGCCGAGTTCAGCCTCAGCCCGGACGTCGCCGAGCGCGGCTCGGCGCCCGCGGAGCGCTGGCTGGTCGACGGCGGGCCTGCGACTGTGGGCGTGATCGGCTCGGTCACCCGGCCGTTCTGCTCGGCCTGCGACCGCACGCGGCTCACCGCGGACGGCCAGCTTCGCTCCTGCCTGTTCTCCACCACGGAGACGGACCTGCGGGGGCCCATGCGCGCCGGAGCCGAGGACGCCGAACTGGTCCGGCTCTGGCAGGGCACGATGTGGGCGAAGGCCGCCGGGCACGGCATGGACTCGGGTGAGTTCGCGCAGCCGTCCCGGCCGATGAGCGCAATCGGGGGTTGAGCGGATGACGGCGATGCCGGAGCAGGTCGAAGTGGTGGCGGTGCAGGTGCGCTACTTCGCAGGCGCACGAGCCGCTGCCGGGGTTCCGGAGGAGACGCTACGCCTGACGGGCCCGACGACCGTCTCGGACGTCATCTCGGCGGTCCTGGACCTGCACGACGAAGGCCTGGCGAAAGTGTTGCCGGCCTGCAGCTTCCTGCTCGACGGAATCGCCGTCCGGGACCGCGGGACCGCTGTTCCCGCCTCCGCGACGCTCGACGTCCTGCCCCCGTTCGCTGGCGGCTGAACCGGGGTCTCCCGAAGCACCTTACTTACTGCGCGCGCGTGCGCGCGCACGTGCGAATACAACATGCCCCGGCATGTCGTACATCCTCTTCCAGGTGACATTTCGGTATCGACGTGGCCGTGTCGATCTTGACCCCGTAATCGCGTCCTTCGGCAGCCTTAACGGCGCCTGATCCAGCGACGCAGATCACTACGCTCCGCTTCGACGTGAACCCCTTTCGTGATCGCCTCCGCACGCCCGCGCACGCCTGCGCGCGCGTGAGCGAGTCGAAATGCCACTCCCCCGAGTGACACAAACGGGTGTGACAGGGATTCCCGGACGGGAGCAATGTGGTGACCCACGCCTCACCCACGGTGATCGATCTCGACTAGAAAACGACTTGGTAACAACGCTCTGATCAGCAGAAACGACACGGATCGGAGCGTCTGCCCCACTTGTTACGTGACCACCGTCACGTGTCAGAAGATTTGGGATCTCCCCGTCGGTTACGTAGTGTCCCTCATCGGTCGGCCCCGAACCGATCAGCAAGAACGGGAAGCCCGCAGCGCCGAACCCTGTCCGGCGGGCTTCCGACCCCCGAAACGAGAAACACCGGACAGGGGCGGGGGACCCATTCCCGGGCTCCCCGAAGCCCTAGGGGTGAAGCCGGTTCCCCGGAGCCGGCCGGGCTGCCTCTCAGCCCGAACCCGACAGCTGACCTCGCAGGCGCGGCAGGAGAGAGGAACATGGCTCGCTACCAGGGCAAGCACCGCAAGCCTTCCAATACCAGCCGCACCGTTGCCCGTGTCGCCGTCGCCGGCGCGGTGGTCGCAACCCCGATCGCGATCGCCCCGATGGCAAACGCAGCCGACTGGGACACCCTCGCGCAGTGCGAGAGCAGCGGTAACTGGAGCATCAACACCGGCAACGGCTTCTACGGCGGACTGCAGTTCACCCAGTCCACCTGGTCCGCCTTCGGTGGCACCCAGTACGCCAGCAGCGCCCACCTCGCGTCCCGCGAGCAGCAGATCGCGGTGGCCGAGAAGGTCCTGGCCGCGCAGGGCGCCAACGCCTGGCCGGGCTGCACCTCCAAGACCAACTGGGTCAGCGGCAGCACCAAGACGAGCACCGAGGTGCAGACCCAGAAGCCGGTCAGCACCCAGTCGCAGACCCAGACCAAGACCAAGAAGACGACCCCGACCACCAAGTCGACGGTCAAGACCAACGGTGCGGACTACACCGTGCAGCTCGGCGACACGCTGAGCAAGATCGGCGAGAAGTTCGGCGTCAGCTACCAGAAGATCGCCGAGCGCAACTCGAACATCATCAGCGACCCGAACATGATCTTCCCGGGTCAGCAGCTCGACATCAAGTGATCTGGTCGGCCGGCTGAGCCGGTCGGCGAGGAGTACGTGTCGTACCCCCCGACACGGCACGTACTCCGCCCCTCTCGGGACCCCCACCGCACGCCCCCAGCGGTGGGGGTCCCGTCATTTCCAGGTGTTCAGTCCGCCCGGCGGCTGAGGTGCTCCCACTTCGCCAGCTCCGCCACGACACCGCGGTTCATCTCGTCGACCATGTCGTAGGCGGCGCCGCCGAGGATCAGCCGCTTCGGCGGTTCCGGCATGTCCACCACCTCCATGACGACCTCGGCCGCCAGCTGCGGGTCGAAGTCCTCCGACTCGGACCACAGGCCTTGCAGCCACTCGCGCAGCGGGGCGTACGCCTCGTGCTCCTCGGTCATGGTCAGGCCCCTGGTGAACAGCTCGGTCTGATAGCCGCCCGGGCCGAGGATCGTCACCTTGATCCCGAAGCGCTCCACCTCCATTGCCAGCGCCTCGCTCATCGAGTCGAGAGCCGCCTTGCCAGCCCCGTAGAGCCCGGCCGCCGCGAAGCCGCCGTACGGGCCCATCGACGAAACGGCGAGGATGTGCCCGGAGCCCTGCCTGCGCAGGTGCGGCACGACCGCTTGACTCACCCAGAGCGCGCCGAAGAAGTTGGTGTCCAGGTGCGCCCGGGCCTGCTCCTCGGTGACCTCCTCGAGCATGCCGAGGAAGGAGCTCCCGGCGTTGTTGACCACGACGTCCAGCCGTCCGAACGCCGCCACCGCCCGCTCGACGCCGGCGAAGACCGCGGCGCGGTCGGAGACGTCCAGGGAGAACGCGACCAGGCGGCCGTCGCTGGTCGCGACCAGCTCGTCCAGCGGCGTGACGTCCCTGGCGATGCCGACGACCTGATCGCCCGCGGCCAGGGCGGCTTCGGTGAACGCCCGGCCGAGTCCGCGGGCGGCGCCGGTGATGAACCAGGTGCGGGGTTCGCCGTCTCGCATGCGTTGCCTCTTTCGATTTACCGAGACGATACGGTCCGTCTCGCGTTGGTATCAGCATGCGCCGGATTCGCCACTCGTGTCAAGACGAAACGTCTCGTTTCGGGATAGCCTGGGCGCGTGCCCCAGGAGAAGCTCCCCAACGCCACCCGTCGCAGCGAGCGGTCCCGGACGGCGATCCTGACCGCAGCGCGCGAACTCGTCAGCGAGGTCAGCTACGCCAAGCTGACGATCGAGGCGATCGCCGCCCGCGCCGGCGTCGGCAAGCAGACGATCTACCGCTGGTGGTCGTCGAAGGGCGCAGTCGTGTTCGACTCGATCCTCGCGCTCAGCGAAGGCGAGAACGGCATCGTGCTGCCCGACACCGGTGACCTCGAAGCCGACCTCAAGACCGTGCTGCGCGCGACGGCGGCCGAGTTCGCCGATGCCGAGTTCGAAGCACCGATCCGAGCGCTGCACACCGAGATCATCAACGACCCGGATCTGGCCGCGACCTACCGCGAGAAGATGGAAGCGCCGATGCGCGAGGCGAAGAAGCAGCGCCTGCGCAGCGCGCAAACCGCAGGTCAGCTCGACGCCAACGCCGACCTCGACCTGGTCCTGGACTTCCTGTACGCACCGCTGACCCAGCGGTGGCTGACGCGCTCGGGTCCGCTCGACGACGCCTTCGCCGACGCCCTCGTCGAAGCGACCCTCCGCGCATTCCCCTCGTGAACCTGTTTTGAACTCGTTTTGCGCAGCGGTGCGGGCAGCGGAACCTCAGCGCCCGCCTGGTCTGCGGGTGTCCTGATTTATGTATGCCAGGTCATGGGCAGTTGACCCATTCCTCGGCACCGTCGTCGAAGACCTGCCGCTTCCAGATCGGCAGGCGGCGCTTGACCTCGTCCACCAGTTCCGAGCAAGCGGAGAAGGCCTGCTTGCGGTGCTCGGCCGCGACCGCGCAGCCCAGGGCGACGTCGCCGATCTTGAGCAGGCCGATGCGGTGTGAGACCGCGATCGCGCGCACGCCGTCGAAGCGCGCCGCGATGTCCTGAGCGACCTCGGCGATCACGTCGTTCGCGCTGGGATGACCGGTGTACTCCAGCTCCTGCACGCCGCGGCCGCCGTCGTGATCGCGCACGACTCCACCGAAGGTCACTACTGCGCCCGCCGCGCGGTGCTCGACCGAGCGGGCCAGGGCGTCGACGTCGATGACCTCCTCGGTCACGTCGGCGCGCAGGACGTCCGCCGCGGCGCGGTTCGGTGTCGCGTGGTCACCGCCGTGCAGCTGGTCGACGGCGTGGTCAATCACCCCTTCGAGCACGCCGAGGCCGTCCTTGACCCCACCGCGCGAGCCCGGGAGGTTCACGATCAGCGTCCGGCCGCTGACCCCCGCCAGGCCTCGGGACAACACCGCGGTCGGGACCTGCGGCAGCCCTGCTGAGCGGATCGCCTCGGCCAGTCCGGGGATCGGGTAGTCCAGCACAGCCGCGGTGACCTCGGGAGTTCGGTCGCTCGGGTTGATCCCGGTGCCGCCCGTGGTGATCACGACGTCGGCGCCGTCGGCGACCGCGCGGCGCAGCTCCTCCCCCACCGGGTCGCCGTCGGGCACCACGACGGGGTCGGACGTCTCGAAACCGCGGGTGCGCAGCCACTCGACGATCACCGGTCCCGTGCGGTCCGGGTACACCCCGGCTGCGGCGCGGTTGGACGCGGCGATCACCCGCGCTGTCATCGTCATGGAGACCTCCTGTGTGTTGCGCGCGACCGGCAGCCGCAAGGCCATCCTCCGCGACCCACCGACCTCGCCTCAAGCAGGTTGAACCGGGCCAGGACGTCGGAGCGGATCAGCGGGTCCAGGTGCCGGTCTTGCCGCCTTCTTTGCGTTCCACTCGGACCTCGTCGAGGACGGCGGACGGGTCGACGGCTTTGATCATGTCGTGGAGGGTGAGGCCGGCGCCCGCGACCGCGGTGAGGGCCTCCATCTCCACCCCGGTGCGGTCCGTGGTCTTGACCGTGGCGGTGATCCGGACTTCGGATTCGCCCAGCTCGAGCTCGACCTTCGCACCGGAGATGGCGATCGGGTGGCACAGCGGGATCAGGTCCGGGGTGCGCTTGGCGGCCATGATGCCCGCGATGCGGGCGGTGGCGATCGCGTCGCCCTTCGGCAGGTCGTCCCGGCGCAGCAGGGCGATCACCTCGGGCGTCGTCCGCACCACTCCGGTGGCGACGGCCCGGCGGGCGGTGGCCTCCTTCTCGGACACGTCGACCATCCGGGCCGCACCGGTCTCGTCGACGTGCGTGAGCTCATCCTGCGCCATGCTCCCGAGCCTAAAGCACTTGAGAACCTGTCTTTGAACTCGTTTTGCTCGGCGGTGCCAGTAGCGGAACCTCAGCGCCCGCCTGGACTCCGGCGCATCAAAGCCGAACACCTGCCGGACACCGCCGAGCACGGCTTCGTGATCGTGCACCGCGGGGAGGACTCCACCTGGCTGCTGGTGCACTGGTGGGAGCAGGACATCCGCTGCCAGCGGCTGCTGCGCTCCGACGACGGCGACCCCTTCGCCCCGGCCAGGGCCCACCTCTTCGCCTGCGTCTGGGAGCTGCACGTCATCGACCACGAACGCCGCGCCTGGGCGTGCCACACCCTGAACCCCGCCCCGGACCACGCCGCCTACCTCAAAGACGCGATCACGGTCGCCCACCCCTGATCAAGAGCGAAGGGCGCCTTCGACCAACTCGAAGGCGCCCTTCACCAGGGACTGCTCCACCCGTCAGAAGTCGATGTCCTCGGCCATGCTCCACGGGAGGGAGGAGCCGCCCTCGGGGGACGGTTCTCCGGACTTGGCCGCGAGGGCTGCCTTCTTGACGGCTTCGGCGACCGCCGGGGAGACCGCCGAGTCGAAGACGCTCGGGACGATGAACGACGCGTTGAGGCGGTCGCCGTCGACGACGTCGGCGATCGCGTTGGACGCTGCGATCATCATGTCGTCGGTGATCTGGTGCGCGTGCGCGTCGAGCAGACCTCGGAAGACACCCGGGAACGCCAGGACGTTGTTGATCTGGTTCGGGTAGTCGCTGCGGCCCGTCGCCACGATCTTGGCGTGCTTCTGCGCCTCGAGCGGGTCGATCTCCGGGTCCGGGTTGGCCAGCGCGAAGACGATCGAGTCGGCGTTCATCGACGCCACATCGTCGGCGGTCAGCAGGTTCGGCGCCGAAACGCCGATGAACACGTCCGCGCCGCACACCGCATCGGACAGGCTGCCGGCCCGGCCGTCCTTGTTGGTGCCCGCAGCGATGGACTGCAGGTTCGGGTCGCTGTCGCCGCGTCCGGCGTGGACGATGCCGTCGATGTCGACCGCGATGATGTCGGCCGGCTTCTTGTGCTGGAGCAGGCGGATGATCGCCGAACCGGCCGCGCCCACGCCGCACACCACGATGCGGCAGTCGGCGATGTCCTTGTCCACCACGCGCAGGGCGTTGCGCAGTGCGCTGAGCACCACGATCGCGGTGCCGTGCTGGTCGTCGTGGAAGACCGGGATGTTCAGCTTGTCTCGCAGCCGGGCCTCAATCTCGAAGCAGCGCGGGGCCGCGATGTCCTCGAGGTTGATGCCGCCGTAGACGGGGGCGATCAGCTCAACGGCGCGGATGATCTCCTCGGTGTCCTGGGTGTCCAGGCACACCGGCCAGGCGTTGACCCCGGCGAACTTCTTGAACAGGGCCGCCTTGCCCTCCATCACCGGCAGCGCGGCCTCCGGCCCGATGTTGCCCAGGCCGAGCACGGCGGAGCCGTCGGTGACCACGGCGACCGCGTTGCGCTTGACGGTCAGGCGGCGGGCGTCCTCGGGATTGTCCGCGATCGCGGTGCACACCCGGGCCACACCCGGCGTGTAGGCGCGGGACAGGTCATCACGGTTGTTCAGCGCGACCCGCGAGTTGACCTCGATCTTGCCGCCGAGGTGGATCAGGAACGTCCGGTCCGAGATCTTGCGGATGCGGACCCCGGACAGTCCGTCGAGGACCTCGGCGAGGTCGTTGGCGTGGTCGGCGGACCGCGCGTTGCAGGTGATGTCGACGACGATGCGATCGGCGTGCGACTCGACGACGTCGAACGCCGTGATGACTCCGCCTGCGCGACCGATCGCACTGGTCAGATCGCCCGCGGCGGTCGTCGACGGCGGAGCCTCGACGCGCACGGTGATCGAGTAACCCGGACCTGGAACCGGCATGGCACACCCCTGTCGAGCGGTACGGCTATGGACTTTGTCGGGTGCCGTTCTCCGGCGGCCCGCCGACCGCCGGAGTGGATCGCTCATCCGGGATGCAAGCCCATCGGGCGTGCTAAACGAGCCGAACTTCACCCACTACGAAAAATCCTAAAACTTTCCCGAGTGTGAGCGACGTCCGGTCCGGTTACCGATGGGTTGCCCTTGACAACCGGGTCACTTGTTGATGCGCGTGACCGGGTGGTGGTACGGCACGGTGTCCTGCGAGAGCGGGAAGGTGGTGTCGCCGAACGGGGACAGCGCGCCCTGCTTGTCGGCCCAGAACTCGCTCACCGCGTGCTCGCCGTCGGTGACCTTCGGCCAAGTCGGGTCAATGCGGTCCTTGTTGGTCTTGCCGGCCACGTCGTCCTCCTGTGCATTCCGGCTAACGGTCCAGGTCCAGTTTGCCGGATGCGGAGGTCAACCTCACCCAAGGGTGTGCATGCCCATATTCCAGTGGTCCCTTTGCGTGGCGGTGCCAGCAGCGGAACCTCAGGGGTTCCCTGGACTGCGGGCGCCCCTCCTCAGGTATGTCCAGCCGGGGTTCTCGACCACGTCCGCGCTGGTGGTTCGCTGGGTATCGTGGTGGGGATGTCTTCGCTAGCGGATTGGCTGCGGGAACGCAGCGACGAGACCCTCGTGGCACTGCTGCGCGCTCGTCCCGACCTCGCGACGCCGCCGCCCCCGGATACCGCGGTGCTGGCCACGCGCATCGGCGTGCGCTCCTCGACGGCGCGGGCCTGCGAAGACCTGGACTCGTTCACCCTCGCCGCATTGGAAGCGCTGGTGCTGCTCGGCGCCGACCTCGCGCCGGTCCGGCTCGACGACGTCGCCGGGATGCTCGGCAGCGAGATCACCCCGCAGCAGGCCCGGCGGGCCGTCGAGAAGCTGCGCCACCTGGCGCTGGCCTGGGGGGATGACGACGCGTTGACCACCTCGCCGGCCGTGCGCGAGGTGCTGCCGAACTTCCCGGCCGGGCTCGGCCGGCGGGCCGAGCACCTGACCGAGGACGCCGCGAAAGCCGCGCTGGCCGACCTCGACGAGGAGGAGCAGCGACTGGTCGGCAAGCTCGCCACCGGGTCACCGATCGGCCGGACCAAGGACGCGGCCAAGGACGTGCCGCTGGCGCAGGCGACGAATCCGGTGCAGCGCCTGCTGGCCAAGGGACTGCTGCTGCGCCGCGACGCCGAGACCGTCGAACTGCCCCGGCAACTCGCGCTCGCCGTGCGCGGGGACGAGCCGATGGGTGAGGTCGAGCCGGACGAGCCGATCCTGGATCTCATCGAATCCGAGCGGTCCACAGTGGACGGCACCGCTGCTGGCGAGGTGCTGGAACTCCTTCGACACGTGGAAGAACTGCTCAACGTCTGGGGCGAGGACCCGCCGGACGTGCTGCGTTCCGGGGGCGTCGGGGTGCGCGATCTTCGCCGCACCGCCAAAGCGATCGACGTCGACGAGAACCGGCTCGGCCTGCTGGTGGAGCTCGCCGTCGCGGCCAATCTCGTCGCCAACAGCGAAGCCACCGAGCCGCAGTGGATCCCGACCTACCCGTCCGACACCTGGCTGGCCTCCCCGCCCGAGCAGCGCTGGGCCGCGCTCGCGCAGGCCTGGCTCGACCTGCCGCGGCTGCCCGGTCTGATCGGCGCCCGCGACGAGAAGGACCGCCTGCTCGGCCCGCTGTCCGAAGACCTCCGCCGTCCGCTCGCACCGAAGGACCGCCGTCGCGTCCTCGACTACCTGGACGAACTCCCCGGCGGTTACGGCGCACGGCCGGACGACGTCGCCGCCGTGCTGGCCTGGCGAGCTCCGCGCCGCGGCGGGCGACTCCGCGACGACCTGGTGCGCTGGACCCTCGCCGAGGCGACGGCGCTCGGGATCGTGGCGCTGCACGCGCTGACCACCGCCGGTCGCGTGCTGCTCGCCGACGGCGGCGCCGAAGCGGCCCGCGTGGTCGCCGACGCGCTGCCCGAACCGCTGGACCACGTGCTGGTGCAGGCCGACCTGACGGTCGTCGCACCGGGGCGCCTCGAACCGGACCTGGCGATCGAGATGAAGCTCGTCGCCGACGTCGAATCCGCAGGCAGCGCAACGGTTTACCGGATCAGCGACGCCAGCGTCCGCCGCGCGCTCGACGCCGGGCACACCGCCGACGACCTGCACGCGCTGTTCCGCACCCGCTCGCGCACGCCGATCCCGCAGTCCCTGACCTACCTGATCGACGACGTCGCCCGCCGCCACGGCCGACTCCGCGCGGGCACCGCCTCGGCATTCCTGCGCTGCGACGACCAGCTGCTGCTGGCCGAGATCATGGCCAAACCGGAGAGCGAAGAGCTCGAACTCCGGCGCATCGCGCCGACCGTCCTGGTCAGTACGCTGCCGCTGGCCGACGTGGTGGAAACCCTGCGAGCGTCAGGCTTCACGCCGGTGGCCGAAGGCCCCGACGGCAACGTCATCGACCTCCGCGAGAGCGGGCGCCGCGTGCGCGGCAAGAGCCGTCCGGCGCAGCCGGCGGGGATCGCGCGACCCAACGCGGAGCAACTGGCGGAGCTGGTTGCGCAGCTGCGCGCGGGAGACCGCGCAGGGGCAGCGCGGCGCGGCAGCGCCGTGAGCCCCGAACGCGGACGGCCGAGCGCCGAAGCGACGCTGCAGCTGCTGCGCGACGCGGCGCGGGAGCGCCGGAGCGTGTGGCTGGGCTTCGTGGACACGCGCGGCGTGCGCAGCGAGCGCGTGGTGCGCCCGGTCAGCGTCGGAGGCGGAGTCCTCCAAGGAGTGGACACGACGAGCGACGAGCTCGGCCACTACCCGCTCCACCGGATCATGACCGTCGCCGTCGTCGAAGACTGACCGATCAACACTTTGCCACGAGGACCTGGGTTTCTTCGAAGACTGGGGTTCGGTCGCCGACGCCCCGACCGCCCTGGTCGAAAGCGGAGCAGCATCGTGAAGATCGAGGTCGACTGCGGCACAGTTTTCCTGATCCCGGGTGGACGCCCGGACTCCCAGGGTCCAGCACGCAATTTCAATGGAAATCAGACGTCTGATTTCCATTGAAATTGCGGAAGTTGTCCACAGGGAGTCGGAGTTGTCCACAGGCCCCGACACGCCGGGTCCCGACACACCGGGGAACCACAGTTTCAATTGAAACTGTAAATCCCACCCACTGCCGATCACAGTTTCAATTGAAACTGTGATCGGGGTGTCGGCGTGTCAGGCGCCCAACACGCCGGCGGGGACTCAGCGAGCGGTGGCCATGCGTTGGCTCATGGCGTGTTGGACCAGGGTGATCAGGGCCTGCTTGGTGCTGTCCCGGTTTCGGGCGTCGCAGGAGATCATCGGGACCGAGGGGTCGATGGTGAGGGCTTCTCGGACGTCTTCCATGCGGTGGTGGTGGACTCCGTCGAAGGTGTTCACCGCGACGATGTACGGGAGGCCCCGGTCGTCGAAGAAGTCGATCGAGGCGAACGCGTCCGCCAGGCGGCGGGTGTCGACCAGCACCACCGCGCCGATCGCGCCGCGCACCAAGTCGTCCCACATGAACCAGAACCGGTGCTGGCCGGGCGTGCCGAACAGGTACAGGATCAGGTCCTGGTCCAGCGAGACGCGGCCGAAGTCCATCGCCACCGTGGTGGTGACCTTGCCCGGCGTGGCGCTGAGGTCGTCGACCCCGACGCTGGCCTCGGTCATGACCGCTTCGGTCGTCAGCGGCACGATTTCGGAAACCGAGCCGACGAACGTCGTCTTCCCGACGCCGAAACCACCAGCGACCACGATCTTCGTCGAGGTCTTCCGGCCGCTCGGCGTGGCACGAGGATCAGAGCCTGCGAAGCCCACTGAGCACCCTCTCCAAGAACTCCATGGACGGCCGATCACCGACGACCATGCCGCTGTCGTGAATCAGAACCAGTCCGGTGTCGGCCATGTCGCCGATCAGCACGCGCACCACGCCCAACGGCAGCCGCAGGTGCGCGGCGACCTCGGCGACGGAGCGGGCCTCCATGCACAACTCGGAGATCGAGCGGTGCTCGGACCTGGCCGCCTGGGTGCGGCCGCGTTCGCTGGTGGTGACCAGCGTTTCGATAGCAAGATCGTAATCGGTGCGGGTCCGCCCCCTGGTGCGAGCGTAGGGCCGCACCAGCGAACCGCTGTCGAGCCCGTCGTCTTCCGGCACGTCGATGCTGGGGATCGCCGGCATCGATCCGGAGATCGACGGCATGGACTGCGAGATCGGTGCCATCGGCTGCGAGATCGACGGCATCGAGTGGGAGATCGGTCCCATCGACCCGGAGATCGACGGCATCGAAACCGACGGCGGACCGCTGCCCTCGACCGGGCGGGGCAGGTCCGACGCCTCCGGGGGCGCGTCGTAACCGGAACCGAACAGGTCGGCGCCCGGGCCCCCGAACAGCGCCCGGTCGTAGCCGCCGAGCGAGTCCGAGTTCTGCCCGGCCGCGTCGTCGACGAAGTCGTCCTGCCAGGATTCCGCGCTCGACCTCTTGTTGTAGAGGCGGAACAGGTCACCGTCCCAGCTTGGCTCGGAACCGGTGGTCATGGCGAGCTCCCCTCAGCGTTCCCCAACCGGAGTCACCGACGCCCCATGCCCTGCAGCTGTGCGCGCAGTTCCGGCGTGAGCTGCCGGCCGACCCGCTCCACGAGCAGCGTCATCTCGTAGGCGACCAGGCCGATGTCGGCGTTGGGCGCGGCGAGCACCGCCAGGCAGGAGCCGTCGCTGATGGACATCAGGAACAGGTAGCCCTGCTCCATCTCGACCACGGTCTGGGTGACCTCACCGGCTTCGAAGCAGCGCGCGGCGCCCTGGGTGAGGCTGACCAGGCCCGAGGAGACCGCGGACAGCTGCTCGGCGCGGTCGCGCGGCAGACCTTGGGAGCCGGCGAGCAGCAGGCCGTCCGCGGACACGACCACCGAGTGCGCCACGCCGGGAACCCGACGCACGAAGTCGGTGATCAGCCAACTGAAGCTGTTGCTGCTCATCGGTTGCTGCACGGACCCGTTCACTCCTGCTCCTCGGGACGGCTCGCGTTCGAGCGAGGTTCGGTGGAAACCGGTTCGGCCTTGGAGTGCCTACCCCGTTTGACACCCTGCTGAAAGTTCGCCATCCGACCGCGCACGGCATCGGCCGAACGCGGGGTGGCAGGCTTGCGCCCGGGGGCCTGCGACGAGCGCGGGGTCGCCGAGCCCGGCACCAGGTTGGTCTTGGGCACCCGCTTGGGCAGTCCCGCTGAGGTGGTCTCCTGGACCTCCGGGGACTGCAGCAGCGCTTCGGCTGCCTTCCAACCCACGTCGGCGCCGCCCCAGCCCGGGTCGGGCGTGGTGGTGCGGGGCACCTCGGCGACGGGTTCGGCCGCGGGCTCGGGGGCCGGTCCCGCCGCGACGGGCTGGGACGACGCGGGCTGGGACGACTTCGGCTCGGAGCCCAGCGGCGAATCGTCCACATCGGACTCGCGGAACCACTGCGACAGCACGGCTTCGTAGATCGGCAGGCGTTGGGTCGGCGCGTCGTCCATGTCCCAGGCCGCCCCTCTCGGCTCATCGTCGGCGAACGCCGGCTGGCCTTGGGTGCTCTGCTCGGGACTCCCCCTCCGGGGCAAAGAGTCCGCGACCGCGTCCAGCCGGGTTCCGTTGCCGGCGGCGCGCTCGGAATTGACCCTGCTCTCGACTTCGGCGGGTTCGTGGGCGAACCCGTTCAGCACACTGTTGTCGTGCGCCGGTTCCTTCAGCTCGTCCGAGAATACCGTCGGGGTGAACCGAGCGGTCTTCTCCGCCTCGAACGGGCTGTGGAACAGGTCTGCCGCTGCGGCGGGCGCGCCGCACTGGCCGTCGAAGCCGTTGAGGATCTCGTTGCTGGGCCATTCCTCGGCGCGGACGTCGTCGTCCGCGGGCGCCGTCCGCTCATCCTCCCACTGGGGGACGTCGGTGGCGCCGAACGAATTGCCGGTGGACATGGTCACCGAGTACTCGGTCGACAGCTCGGTGTCCGCCTCGTCCTGTTCCGGCTGCGGCTCGCGTTGCGGCAGCGCGGTGAACGCGGTGGCCTGGTCGAGGCCGAGCTGCGGCAGCGGGGCGTGCTCGGTGGGCGGCTCGGCCGCCCGGTCGGGGCGTCCGCCGAAGGCAGCGGCCAGCCCGAGGTGGGTGCCGGTCTCGCCGAGCGAGTCGCGGCGCTCGTCGCCGCGGCCGCCGCGCGGCACGTCGGGCATCGGCATCGGGCCGTCCGGGGTGAGCTGCACCACGAGCTCGCCGGAGAGGCCGACCGTGGCGGTCGCGCCGCCCTCGAGGCCGTCGTTGTTGTGCAGCTCGACGCGGATGTTGTGGCGGCGGGACAGCTGGCCGACCACGAACAGACCCATCCGGCGGGACACCGCGACGTCGATCTCCGGCGGCCGGGTGAGCCGCTCGTTGATCTCGTCGATCTCTTCGGCGTCGATGCCCACGCCGCGGTCGCGGATCTCGATGACGAGTTCCTGCCTGCGGTAGGCGGCGCGGACGGTGACCTCGGTGTCCGGGTTGGAGAACACCGTGGCGTTCTCCAGCAGCTCGGCGATCAGGTGCACGAAGTCGTTGACCACGCGGCCCTGGATGGCCAGGTCCAGTGTGTCCACCACGGCGATCCGCGCGTACTGCTCGACCTCGGACACCGCGGCGCCGAGGACCTCGTTGAGCGGAACCGGGCGCATCATCCGCCGGGTGAGGTCGGTGCCGCCGAGGATCAGCAGGTTCTCGTTGTTCCGCCGCATGCGGGTGGCGAGGTGGTCCAGCTCGAACAGGCTGCTCAGCTGGTCCGGGTCCTGCTCGTCCTGCTCCAGCCGGTCGATCAGGGACAGCTGGCGCTGCACCAGGGTCTGGCTCCGGCGGGCGAGGTTGACGAACAGGTCGTTGATGTTGTTCCGCAGCAGCGCCTGCTCGGAGGCCAGGCGCAGCGCCTGCTGGTTGACCGTGTCGAAGGTCCGGGCGACCTGACCGATCTCCTCCTCGGTGTGCACCGGGACCGGCGGCACCGTGATCTGGCTGGCCGCGCTCGGGTTCTCGTTCACCCGGCTGATCGCGTCGGGCAGGCTATCCTGTGCGATCTCCAGCGCGCTGTAGCGCAGGGTGCGCAGCGGGCGCAGGATCGAGCGGGCGATGAACGCCGCCACGCCGAAGGCGACCACCAACAGGAGCAGCAGCAGGAGCGCGTCGCGGACCAGCGTCCACCAGGCGGAGTCGGCGAGGTCGGTGGCATCGGTATGGAAATCGTTGAGGACCGATTCCTCGACGGAGCGCACCAAGTCGGTCCGCTCACCGGCAACCTGACCCCAGTTCTGCGCGCTGATGCCCAGCGAGGAGGACTGGTCGCTCTCCGCACGGATCAGCGCGGTCTGCTCGATCTGCTCGGTGGCGTCGACAGCGGCCCCGGCGACGCGGGCCGCGTAGAGGGCGCGCTGGTCGGGGTTGGCCGAGTTCAGGAACTCGGAGTAGGCGGCTTCGAACCGGGCGTTCGCGGCGCGCATCGCCTCGGTCTGCCCGGTGAGGAAGTGCTCGCGCAGCGCGGCGCTGAGCAGGATCGAGCGCTGCTGGGCGAGCTGTTCCTTGGCCCGGCCGAGCGCCTCGGAGGCTCGCGCGGTCTGGCTGACCTGCGTGTTCACCGCGGAGGTGGACACCGTGCGGTTGACCTGCAGCAGGGTGTCGATGACCGAGTTGTAGGCGACCAGCGTCTGCGGGCTGGTGAACTGGCCGTTGATGGTGTTGCGCAGCGCGCCGAGGCTGCCGACGCGGTGCACCGCGCTGTTGTAGGCGTCGCGCACTTCTGGCGAGAACTCGCCAACGCGGTCCTCGAAGTCGCGCAGCTTCCGCACGGCACCGTCGACCCTGCTGCTCTGCGCCGCGTAGTCGTCCTTGGCCTGCTGATGGCCGGCCGTGGTGAAGACCGCCGCGAAGTCGCGTTCGCGCTGCAGTTCGTGGGTCAGTTCGGCGGACTGCTGGGCCAGTTCCACCTGTTCGACGATGGTGCTGAGCTGGTTCTGGGTGGTCACGCCGTCGTAGACGCGGGTGCCACCGACCGCCAGCGCGGCCAGCGTCGGCACCAGCAGAACGGCGGCCATCTTGTACCGGAGGCGCCAGTTGCGCAGCCACCACGTCTTGGTCCGGGTAGCACCCGGTTGGTTGGGCGCACCGGCTCCGGTAGCGGGGTCGTTGTTGAGCATCCCTGTTTCCTGCGCTGCGGCGGACATGTGCGACCTCGCCACGGCTAGCTACCTCTCCGCGCCGCGGCGGTGTTGATCATGGTGCGGGGAGCGCGCCCGCGAAGCGGCGTCACCACGCCGAGAACCCACGAGCAGGCCGACGATTCCTCGACTTCCGCCGAGCAGTCGATGACCCTGACTCTGTCAGCCGGGCTTGCCATCACACTCCCTGGTCACAACGTGCATCCCCCGAAGCAAGAGGCCAGTCACCTCGACGGGCGAGACTATACTTAACTGGGCGTCACAAGTCAGGCCCCTAAGGCTCGCGTTCGCCACGCGATCGAGTGGTATGAACAACAAATGGGTCGATAGTGTGACAACGAGCTAGTTACAGCTGGTTGTGACCGTTTCATGAACGTTCTACAGTTCGGGTGCCCCGCCACCGCCAACGCACTGCCGGAGGCGCGCCGACTGTTCCTCACTCGCATCCCAGAGCAGACGGTGATCATCGGCGCCGCGAATCAGGTCCGGCGCTCGAGGGGCACGCATGCGCTCGGTTGCCGCGCACCGGACAACCCGGCGCGGTTCTTCAGCATGTCGCACCCCGAATCCGAGGAGGAACACATGAGCCCCGTCCACCGCGCCCTCCCGCGCAGGAGCCTGCTGAAACTCGCAGGCGGAGCGGTCACAGCCGGCGCGCTGCTGGGCACGAGCGGTTGTGGCCTCCTCGGCGGCTCAGAGTCGGACGGCGGTGGGAACGAGCTGGTGGAGAAGCAGAACCTGCGGGTAGGCGCGCTGCCGATCAACGACCTGGCGCCGCTGCACTTGGCGGTGCGCAACGGCTACTTCAAGGAAGTCGGCCTCAACGTCGAGATCATCAACGCCAACGACGGCAGCGCGGCCCTGACCAGCACCATCGGCGGCGACTACGACATCACCTACAGCAGCTACGTGCCGTTCTTCAAAGCCCAGGACAGCGGCACCACACCGCTGCGGGTCGTGGCCGACTGCGCGTCCGCCGCGCCGAACACCACGGTGATCATGACCTCGCCTTCGAAGTCCGGCATCCGGGCCCCGAAGGACCTGGAAGGCAAGACCATCGCCATCAGCGCTACGAACACGATCTCCGATCTGCTGGTCAAGGCCACCCTCGACGCCCACGGCGTGGACTGGAAGGGAGTCGAGCTCGCGCAGGTGCCGTTCATGAACATGCCCGCCGCGCTGGAGCAGGACCGCGTCGACGCCGCGATCGTCACCGAGCCCTTCCTGACCATGGCCTCCCGCAGCGGCGCGGTGCCGGTGGTCGACACCGCCACCGGTCCGCTGGAGGACCTGCCGCTGACCGGCTACGGCGCGACCGCGAAGTTCTGCGACGAGCACCCGAAGACCGTCGCCGCGTTCCAGAAGGCGATGGACCGCGCGGTGACCGAGGCGCAGGACCGCAGCAAGATCGAGCCGCTGCTGCCGGAGTTCGCCAAGATCGACGAGGAAACCGCGAAGATCATCACGCTGCTGAATTTCAACTCCCGCGCGGACGCCACCCGTCTGCAGCGGGTGCCGCGGCTGATGAAGCAATACGGCTTCATCGACAACGACATCAACGTCGAAGAGATGATCGTCACTCCCAAGGCCTGAGCCGAGCGGCGAGGGTGAGATCGGGCCGAGGCCAGATTTCACCCTCCTGACTTCGCCAGTTCTCCTGGAATTTCCCCGAAATCGGCGCTCCGGTGCCGATTTCGGCATTCCCGGCCCCGATCACCGCACCGCGCACCGCAGGTGCTGGAATTCGGACGCACCAACGCACACCGCCGGGCGCACCGCACCGCGACAGAGCTGATTCGGGAAATGACGAAAATAATCAGGGGTCTTCTCGGGTTGCTGGGCTTCCTGCTCGTCTGGGAAGTCTTCAGCCGATCCGGAGCCGTTCCCCAGCAATACTTTCCACCACCGTCCACAGTGCTCACGCAGCTCGCCGAGCTGCTCGGTGACAGCGACTTCCTGCTCGACGTAATCGCCAGCGCGCTGGCCTGGGCGATCGCGCTGGGCATCGCCATCGCGATCGCGGTCCCGGCCGGGCTGCTGCTCGGCAGCGTCCGCAGCCTCCGGGTGGCCACCCGCTCGATCATCGAGTTCCTCCGCCCGATTCCGTCGGTGGCGCTGATCCCGCTGGCGATCATGCTGGTCGGCGCCGGTCCGGAGACCAAGATCACGCTCGCGGTGTACGCCGCGGTGTGGCCGATCCTGTTCAACACCATCTACGCGCTGGACGAGATCGACCCGGTCATGGTCGACACCGCGCGCTCCTTCGGGCTCGGCCGCGGCCGCATCATGTTCACCGTGGCGCTGCCCAACGCAGCTCCGTTCGTGCTCACCGGCATCCGGATGTCGGCCGCCGTCGCGCTGATCCTGGTGGTAAGCACCGAGTTCCTGGCCGGCGGTAGCGGCGGGCTGGGCAACTTCGTGCTCGACGCCAGCTCCGGCGCCGGCCGGATGGACCTGGTGCTGGCCGGCACGCTGGTCGCGGGCATCATCGGCTACCTGATCAACGAGGCGCTGGAACTGCTGCACCGGCGCGGGCTGCGCTGGAGCACAGTCGATCGGGAGGCGGCATGAGCAACCCCGTATCAGGCCGAGTCGTGCACAACCGCACCTCAGGGGACCGCGACGCAAACCAGCCACAAGAAACCTCGAAACGCGAGATCGAATCGCGGAGAGGCGGGACTGTGAATCGCGGAGAGGCGGTACTGCAGGGATTCTTGCGCCGCTGGCTGGTTTTCATCATCGCGATCGTGGCCTGGGAACTGGTGACGCGCTTCGGGCAGAACCCGTTCTTCCCACCGCCGACCCGGATCGCCGAAGCCGCTGCCGAGAAGTGGTTCAGCGGCCCGGCCTCCTCGCTGTTCCTGACCGAGGAGGTCTACACCGACCTGCTGGCCAGCCTCGGCCGCGTCTTCGCCGGCTGGCTGATCGCGGTGGTGATCGGCGTCGGGCTGGGCACCCTGCTCGGCCGCTCCCGCACCGGCATGGACTACTTCGGACCGCTGATGGCGTTCATGCGCGCCATCCCGCCGCCGGTGCTGGTCCCGGTGTTCCTGGTGCTGCTGGGCATCGGCACCGAAATGCAGATCACCGTGATCGTGTTCGGCGTGGTGTGGCCGATCCTGCTCAACACCGTGGACGGCGTGCGCTCGGTCGACCAGGTCAAGGTCGACACCGCAAAGTCGTTCCGGATCCCCCGCTCGCACTGGGTGTTCGGCGTGGTGCTGCCCGCCGCGACCCCGAAGATCTTCGCGGGCCTGCGGGTGAGCCTGTCGCTGGCGCTGGTGCTGATGGTCGTCTCGGAGCTCGTCGGCTCCACCAACGGCATCGGTTACCGGCTGGTCTTCGACCAGCGGGCCTTCGACCTGCCCGGCATGTGGGCCGGCATCGTCCTGCTGGGCATCCTCGGATACCTGCTCAACACCCTGCTGCTCGCAGTGGAACGCCGCGCGCTGAGCTGGCAACCGTCGCAAGCGTCGGCGAACGTAGTCGGAGGCTGAATCTCGATGACCGAAACCAAGACCATGCTGGAAGTCTCCGGGCTCGGCCACCGCTACGGAGGCGCGAACGGCCACCAGGCCATCGCCGACCTGACCTTCCAGGTGCGCACCGGTGAGCTGGCGTGCATCGTCGGCCCGTCCGGCTGCGGCAAGTCCACCATGCTCCGTTCCATCTCCGGGCTGATCAAGCCGACCGACGGCCAGGTCAAGCTCAACGGCAGCCCGGTGCAGGGCGTGCCCGAGGACCTCGCCGTGGTGTTCCAGGACTACAGCCGCTCGCTGTTCCCCTGGCTGTCGGTGCGGTCCAATGTGGAGTTCCCGCTGCGGTCCCGCGGCGTGAGCAAGGCCGAGCGCCGTGAGCGCGCCGACGAGGTGTTGGAGTGGGTCGGCCTGTCTGCGGCCGCGAAGAAGTACCCGTGGCAGCTCTCCGGTGGCATGCAGCAGCGGGTGTCCATCGCCCGCGCCCTGGCCTGCCGCCCGGCCCTGCTGCTGATGGACGAACCGTTCGCCTCGGTGGACGCCCAGACCCGCTTCGAGCTGGAGGACCTGCTGCTGCGCGTCCGCAAGCAGTTCGACAGCACGGTCCTGCTGGTCACCCACGACATCGACGAGAGCATCTACCTGGCGGACCGCGTGTTCGTCCTGTCGAAGTCCCCGGCCAGCATCGTGTCGGACCTAGAGATCCCGCTCGGCGACGAGCGAGACCAGATCACCACCCGTGAGTCGGAAACCTTCGTCCACCTCCGCAGCGAGGTGGCCCGCCTTCTCAACGTCCGCACCGCAGGCGCAGCCAAGCCCACCGCTCCGGAGCCGGCGGAGCCGAAGGCCGCGGCGGAGTCCGAGGGCGAAGCGGCGGACGCCGCTGAGTCCGATGTGGACGAATCGGCGAAGTCCGCTGCGGAGCAGTGGACGGAGGCCGAGAAAGCGGAGCAGGTCGAGAGCGCGAAGCGCGGCTGACGAAAACGGTGACGGGCACCTCCGGGCAACTCAGTTGCCCGGAGGTGCCCGTCACCTTTCACCAGATCAGTAGAGGTAGCGCTGGCCCGGGTCGACCTTGACGTGGAGGAGGGTCGGGCCCTCCTTGGCGTCGGCGAACTCCGCGGCCAGGGCCTCGGAGAGCTGCTCCGGGGTTTCGATCAGCTTGGACGGGCAGCCGAGACTCGTTGCCAGGGCTGCGAAGTCGATGCCGCCGAGCTCGACGCCGGGGAGCTTGCTGCCGCCCGCCGCCTCACCCAGGACCGCCACCGCCGCGTAGCGGGAGTTGTCCATGATCACGAAGGTGACCGGGGCCTGCTCCTGAACCGCCGTCCAGACCGACTGGATGCCGTACATGCTGGAGCCGTCGCCCAGCAGCGCCACCGTGCGGCGGTTCATGTCGGCCATCCCGACGCCTACCGCCGCGCAAATGCCGTAACCGAGCGCACCGGAGAAGCCGGTGAAGAACCCGCCGTCGGTCGAGCGGATCGGGAAGTGCTCGTGGAGATCGTTGCGGTGGCTGGGGGTTTCCTCCACCACCGCCGCGTCCGCGGGCAGCGCGTCGGCGATCGCGTCGAACACGTACGCCGCCGACATCGGCGCCCCCGCCGACGGCTTCTCCGGCCGGGAGTAGCCCTTCGGCGCGCTGCGCTGCGCGTCCTCGACCTGCGCGTTGACCTGGCGGATCGTGTGCCCCAGGGTGCCCAGCACACCACGCCCCTCGCGGGCGCGGGCCAGCACCTCGGGATCGTCGTGCACCAGGAACATCTCCGGCAGCTCGACCTCGCTCTCCCCGCGGTACACGTGGTAGGTGAACGCCGGGGCGCCCCACACCACGGCCAGGTCGTACTCGGCCAGCTCCGCGGTGAGCGCCCGCTGCTCGGGCTGCAGGAAACCGGAGAACTGCGGGTGGTCCTCGGGGAAGGAGCAGCGCGGCGACATCGGCGCCACCAGCACGGCTGCCTTCGACTTCTCCGCGAGCTCCACCATCTCGCCGACCACCTGGTCGCCGTCCACCGCCGGTCCGACCACGAACGCCGGACGCTCGCACTTGCTCAGCGCCTCGGCCAGCTCCGAGACCACCGCCGGATCCGGCGCGAAGCCGGGGGTCCGCGGACGCGCGGGCACCGGGACGCCGGGCTGGTCCCAGTCGTCGGCCGGGATGGACAGGAACACCGGGCCGTACGGCGGCGTGGTGGCCAGCTGGTAGGCGCGCACCAGCGCGGCCGGCACGTCCTCGGCGCGAGCGGGCTCGTAGCTCCACTTCACGTACGGCTGCGGGAAGTTCGGCGCGTCGGTGGCGCCGAGGAACGGTTCGCCGAACATCAGGCTGCGGGTCTGCTGACCGGCCGTGATGATCATCGGCGTTCGGTTGCGGTAGGCGGTGAAGATCGCGCCCAGCGCGTGCCCCACCCCGCCCGCGGAGTGCAGGTTGACCAGCACCGGCTCGCGGCGCGCCTGCGCGTAACCGTCGGCCATCGCGACCACCGCGGACTCCTGCAGGCCGAGCACGTACCGGAAGTCGTCCGGCCAGCCCGTCAGGAACGGCACCTCGGTCGTGCCCGGATTGCCGAACACGGTGGTCAACCCGAGTTCCCGCATCAGCGCCCGGGTGATGTTACGGACCGTGCGGTCCTCGCTGCGCATCGAAGCCTCCCTCATCGTGCAACACCCCCGCTCACCTGCGAGGTTGCCCTGCAACGACAACACATCGGGAAGCCCGGAACTAGATCGCGTTGGTCACTGTGCGGAGCGTCCGCCGCGGCTCGTCCGCGCGGACCTGCGACGCACCGGTCGCGCGGCCGGTCGGGGTGTCCTAAGACACCCGCGGGGGTGGCGATTTCGCGAAACCGCCACCCTCACCGGTCAGATCGACTTCCAGCAGACGGTGAGCGCCGGCTCGTTCCAGGACTGGTAGTGGTCGGCGTCGTCGGTGCACGCGGGGTCGCCGGTGCTGTCGTTGACGACGGTGGTGACCTCCAGCTCGGCCTTCGGGTCGGAGCACTCGAGCTTCACGGCGATGCTGCTGATCGGGTCGTCCGTGCAGTCGCCGACCTTGACGTCCGGCACCATGCACAGCACGTAGTCGCCGCGCTTCTCCACCGACGCGTACTCGTCTGCGCAGGTGGCCCGCCCGTCGTGCTGCTCGGCGACCTTGTAGTCGGACTCCGGCGTGCCGCAGGTGGCAGTGTCCCACTTCAAGCGCGTCGTGCTCGCGTTGGTGATGTCGACGCAGTCGCCCACAGGGATCCCGCCGCCGTCGATGTTCTTCAGCAACGCCCCGCCGCCGATCACGACGATGCCGAGGACCACGGTGCCGACGATCTTCAGGACTTTCATCGTGCTGGCGCTCGACTTCTGCGGCGGAGGCATCGGCGGCGGGCCGAAGCCGCCCTGCGGGAGCTGCGGCGGCGGGCCACCCGGGTAGCCGCCCTGCGGCGGCATCGGCTGCTGCATCGGCTGCTGCGGCGCCCATCCCTGCGGGGGCATCGGCTGTTGCGGCATCGGCGGCGGACCACCGGGAACTTGCTGCGGCGGACCCCACTGAGGCTGCTGCGGGTATTGGCCGAATTGCGGAGGCTGAGTCACGAAATCCCCAGTCGATCGGGCTGAAAACGGCGCGAATCTAACGAATCCACTGCCCTGGCGTGATCTATTTGACCGCACTGCAACGCAAGTCACGCGAGACCGAGACGCAGAAGTGCCCGGCGAGACGAAACTCGCCGGGCACTTCGACCACGAACGCCGGGCCCTCAGGCTCCCTTGACGTCGTTGAAGCAGAACATCTTGTCGGCGAAGTTGTAGTACCCGTCGCCCTGGCCGCAGACCACCGCCGGGTCGCCGCGGGGCGCGACCTTCGTGATCTGGTCCTGGGCCTCGGAGCAGTCCAGCTTCAGCGGAATCCGGTCGTCCGCCTCGTTGTAGGGCGTGACGCAGTCGCCCTCCACCACGTCGAGGACGATGCAGTAGGTCATGCCGTCGATGACGTTGCTGTAGTCGTCCCCGCACACGTCGCGGCTGGTGCCGTTGGAGACCTTCACGACCTCGTAGTCGGAGTCGAGGGTCCCGCAGGTCTCCGAGGTCATCTCGCCGCCGCTCTGGTCGGCCAGCCCGATGCAGTCCCCCACCGTGACCGGGGCGTCCTTGGCCTCCGAGGTCTTGCTCGGGGTGACGTTCCCGCCCTGCTTCGGATCTGCCTCGTTCTTCTTGTTGCCGGCGTTGATGCTCAGCACGACCACGAGGACGATCACAGCGACCACCGCGACCCCGGCGCCGACCAGGCCGAGGATCAGCCCGGTGCGCTTCTTCTGCGGCGGCGGCGTCGGCTGGCTCCCAGCGACCTGCCGCCAGAAGTCGTCCGAGCCGCCCTGCTGCTGGTAGCCGCCGGTCGGGTACTGCCCGCTGGGGTACTGCCCCGAGTACGGCCCGGACTGAGAACCGTAGGGGTCTTGCGGTGGGTAGCTCACTGCTCCTCCGAATATTCGTTCACCGCAAGGAGGCTAGCCGCCCACCCCGACTCAGGTGCGAGAACGGGGCGATGTGCAGGGTTTTGACCCACCCCGCGGCCCCGCTGATCCAGCGCGATCGCCCGCATCTCGCTCCCCCGACCACCCCTCCGGATTGGTACGACGTTGGCCCTGCGTTGGCGGTTCCCGTGAACATCGAACGCAGGTGTGGTCGTGCAACGGGGGGAACCGCAGCGAGGCCGGCCAGGACCGGCGGATGGCTCGGACGGCGGATGCGCCCGAATCATCGCAGTTCAGGCGACTTGACAACCGCTCGACTCGGCAGTGCGGGAGTGCTCGACGCAACGCCAGACCAGCAGATCTTGAAATCGTTTTCCAGCTTGGGGGAGTCACGTGAGTAATCCGTTGGTGGCTGAGCGGAAGGATTCGACGCAGGCGTTCAGCGGTGTGCCGATCCTGGAATCGGTCGACGAGACGAAGAAGGCGATCGAGTCCGGGGACTGGGCGTCCGGAGTGATGGGCGCGGTCGGGACCGGGCTGGATGCGCTGACGATGGCGTTGGATCCGTTCGGGTCGATCCTGGCGGCTGGTGTCGGCTGGCTGATGGAGCATGTTGGTCCGTTGTCGGATGCGCTGGATGAGTTGACCGGTGATGCGGATCAGATCAAGGCCCACTCGGAGACGTGGAAGAACGTCGCCGCCGAACTCGGTGAGATCAACACCGAGATGGCCAACCTGGTCAGCAGTGATGTCGCGGACTGGACCGGGGATGCCGCGGATTCTTATCGGCAGCGCAGCGAGGACACCGGAAAGCTGATCGAAGCGGCTCAGAAGGCTGCCGAGGGCGCCTCGGACGGGATCGGTACCGCGGGCGAGGTTGTGGCGGCGGTGCGCACGCTGGTGCGCGACATCATCGCCGAGCTGGTCGGCCGTCTGGTGTCCTGGGCGTTGCAGGTCCTGGCGACGCTGGGCATCGCGATGGCGTGGGTGGTGCCGCAGGTGGTGGCGGCGGTGGCCAAGACCGTCGCGAAGATCGCTGATGTGACCACGAAGCTGGTCAAGGCGATGAAGGCGCTGGGCAAGCTGATGAAGAAGCTCGGCGACGGCTTCGGCGACGCGAAGAAGGCCCTCGACAAGATCAAGAAGGACAACGGCGGCTCCGGCAACAAGCCCGATAGCCCCACTCCGGACCGCCCGCGGGGCAACGACGGCCCCAACAAGAAGTCCGACAACAACGACGACCCCGCGTCCACCCATTCGCAGAGCACGGGCGGAAACGGCGGCCAGGGCGGCGGGAACGGCCCGACGCCAGACCGCCCGGGGGGCAACGGCGGTTCGCAGAACACGGACCGCTCGGTCGACGGCGGCGGGCCATCGGGATCGAATTCCCGCTCCCCGGGAGGAAATCCGCCGCCCACCCGGACCGAGTCCGCGGGCAACAACGGGCGTTCTGCCCGGGATGACGCCGTGGGGACCGATAAGCGCAACTGCAAGGGCGATCCCGTCGACGTGGCGACCGGCGACGTGGTGCTCGTGCAACAGGACTTGACGCTGCCGGACCGGCTCGATCTGGTGCTGGAGCGGACCCACATCTCGTCCTACCGAACAGGACGTTGGTTCGGCTCGTCCTGGACGTCCACAGTGGATCAGCGCCTTGAGACGGACGACGCGAACGTCCGCTACCTCACTCCGGACGGAATGATCCTGGTCTACCCGCTGCCTGGGCTCGATCAGACGGTGCTGCCGGTGGAGGGTCCCCGCTGGCCGCTGACCCGCAACGCCGACGGCACGGCCACGATCACCGATGACTTCCGGGGACGGACGCTGCACTTCGCCGCCCCACGCGGGCAGGTGCTGCACCTCCGCACGATCGAGAGCAACGACCAGCGGATCGATTTCGAGTACGACGAGTCCGGTGCACCGACATCAGCACGGCATTCGGCGGGTGTCGCGGTTGGATTCCGCACCGAACACGCGAGGATCACCGAACTGCGCGTCCTCGGCGGCGAGGCGGCAGTCGATGTCGTGGTGATGCGCTACCGCTATGACGAGGCCGGAAGGCTGATCGAGGTCATCAACGCGTCCGGCTTGCCGCTTCTGTTCGACTACGACGCCGAAGGCCGCCTGACCGGCTGGCAAGACCGCAACGGTGTTTGGTACCGATACGTCTACGACCAGAGCGGTCGATGCGTGCGCACGGTCGGTGCGGACGGATTCCTCGACGCCACGTTCAGCTACGACCGCGAGCGGATGCTCACCACGCACACGGATTCGCTGGGCAACAGCACGGTCATCCAGCTCAACGAGGAGAACCAGACCGTCCAGGAGACCAACCCGCTCGGACACACGACGTCCTTCGAGTGGGATCGCTACGATCGGCTGCTCTCGCGCACGGACGCGCTGGGGCGCACCACCCGGTTCGACTACGACGCCGACGGTCGGCCCTGGCAACTCATCCGCCCGGACGGAAGTCTCGTCTCGCTCGACTACGACCACGGAGGATTGCTCCACTCGATCACGGTCGCCGATGCCGACCGGTCGTGGCGGCGCTTCTACGGTTCGGCATCGGGGCAGGAATCCGGTCCCGATCCCCTGACCGACCCGATCGGTGTGGCTTCGCAGCTCATGACCGCACGCGGCGATGCGGCGGGTCCGCTGCCAGACGCGACCGACCGGGACCAGTTCGGCAGGCCCCGATCAGTGCCCGACGGCGCCGGTGGTCGTGTTCAGCTCGCTTGGACCGTGGGCGGCATGCCTTCGCAGCGGATCAGTGAGCGCAACGAACGCACGACGTGGCGCTACGACGGCGAGGGCAACGAAGTCGAGCGGATGGATGAGCTCGGTCGGGTGAGCAGGACCGAATACGGGCCGTTCGACATGCCGACCGCCACCATCGACCCGGCTGGCGGGCGCACCACCTACCGCTACGACACCGAGCTGCGTCTGGTGTCGATCACCAACCCGAATGGTCTGACCTGGCACTATGCCTACGACGCCACCGGGTTACTCACCGAGCAGATCGATTTCGACGGCCGCATCCGGCGGTACGGCTACGACGCGGCCGGGCAACTGGTGCGTTCGGTCGATCCGGAGGGCCGGATCACCGAGTACCACTACGACCTTCTCGGCAACTTGGTCGAATCGCACGGCCCTGCCGGCTCCACCCGATACACCTACGACCCGGTGGGCGAGCTGCTCCGCGTCGCTTCAGCGGATTCGGTGCTGGAGTTCGAACGAGACCGCTTCGGTCGCGTCGTGCGCGAGACGATCGACGGACGTTCGGTCACCTTCAGCTACGACGCCGAGCGCAACACCATTCAGCGCCGAACCCCTTCCGGTGCCGAGAGCGAGTGGGTCTTCGACATCGAGGACCGGCCGGTCGAACTCGTCGGCCAGGGGCACACCGTGCGCTTCGGCTACGACGATGCAGGACAACCGGTCCGGCGATCGGTGGACGACGCCTACCTGCTCGAACAGTCCTTCGGGAGTGGTGGCCGACTCGCGGTGCAGATGCTGACCGCCAACGGCGCTCCGCGCCAGCATCGCGTGTTCGACTACTCCCCCGATGGAGCCCTCGCCGGTATGCGCGACTCGATCGCCGGGCAGACCTCGCTCACCCGGGATGGGCTGGGCCGCATCACCGCAGTCCAGGCACCTGGGATGCGGGAAGACTTCCGCTACGACCGGGCGGGCAACGTGGTGGAAGGGCAATCGGCGGCCACGGCGGAGCGGGGGGCTCGGCACTACGCGCACAACACCGTCACCGCTGCCGGTGCGGTCACCTACCGCACCGATCAACTGGGCCGTCGGGTGTCGCGCCGCGAGCAGGACCGGGTCTGGGACTACATCTGGGATGCGGCAGACCGGTTGATCGGCGTCGACACACCTGATGGTCAGCGCTGGCGGTACCGCTACGACCCGCTCGGCCGCCGAACCACCAAGCAACGGCTGAGCCCGGACGGTGCCGTTGCCGAACTGGTGGAGTTCGCCTGGGACGGCGATGTGCTCATCGAGCAGGTGCACACCGATGCCTTCGGCGCACGGCACGTCGTGACCTGGGATCACCATCCGCGCAGCGACGCACCGGTGGCCCAGCGGGAGCGGGGACCACGCGGTGACGGCTTCTACTCGGTGATCACCGATGCTGTCGGCACTCCGACCGAACTGGTGGACGGTGCTGGCGAGGTGGCGTGGTACGGGCGCCGCACCTTGTGGGGACGCCACCTTCCTGCGACGCACTCGAAGACGAGCACTCCGCTGCGGTTCCCCGGTCAGTACGCCGACGACGAGAGCGGTCTGCACTACAACGTTCACCGCTACTACGACCCGGAGACCGCGCGCTATCTCAGCCAGGACCCGCTCGGGCTGGAAGCGGGGCCGAACCCGGTCGCCTACCCAGCGGATCCGTACGCCGAATCGGACCCGTTGGGGCTGATGAACTGCGGTGGAACACCACCGGGCGGAGCTCCCGGAGCGCCTGGTTCCAAGCACAACCCCGGCAACACCGGCGGAAGTGCCGACAAGCCGAAGCCGCCGCCTCCTCCGAAGAAGGAGAAGCCGCTGTGGATGCAGAACTGGCCGGAGGGCAAGCCGTTCCCCTCGTCCAAGCCGCCTGCGGGCAAGAACGAATTCACGCCCGCGCCGGAGGGCACGAAGTTCGGCAATTTGAAGGTCGAGGGCACCTTCGACTACAAACCGGATAAGCAAACGGTCGCCGGGTCGAAGTATTCGGACGTCGCACCCATGCAGAGCAGCGTTAACCCGAACATCATCCAGGAGAAGATCGACGCTTTGAAGGCCAGCGGCAATCCCGCCAAGATCCCGGTCTACTACGCGCCTCCGCAGGGTCAGCTCTCCCTCTACGGCGACAAGCACCACACCTTCGCCGCTGCGGTGCAAAGCGGCCATCCGATCGAGCTGAACCTGATCAAACCGCCCGGTGGCACGGGGATGGCGAATACCAGGCTCGACTGGAGCAACGTTGCGAATGCGAACTTCGAGAAGCCGGCGTGGCGGAAGTAGCAGGCGGCCGAACGACCACGCCTCACGAGAAGTTCAAGTCCGAGTTCCCGCGGGGACGGGAAGTGGAGCGGCGACGACGGCACCGGGCAGCCGCCCGCCAAGAAGGATCGCGGTGCGGGTTCCCGGGAGCCCGCACCGGCGTCACGCCGCCGACGGGGCAAGTACCCTCGTCGGTGTCGCGTGACCAGCGCACACACCCCGCGGCGGGCGTGTCGGCGAGGTCACTGATCACCTGCGGACCCGAGGGAGCTGCGCACCCGTGACCGACGGACCCCTGATCGTCCAGTCCGACAAGACGCTTCTGCTCGAAGTCGACCACGCCCTCGCCGACGAGGCGCGCACCGCCATCGCTCCGTTCGCGGAGCTGGAGCGGGCTCCCGAGCACGTGCACACCTATCGCATCACCCCGCTGGCGCTGTGGAACGCGCGCGCCGCCGGGCACGACGCGGAGCAGGTGGTGGACGGGCTGGTGCGCTTCTCGCGCTACCCGGTGCCGCAGCCGCTGCTGGTCGACATCGTCGAGACGATGGGGCGCTTCGGGCGGTTGCAGCTGGTCAACGACCCGGCGCACGGCCTGGTGCTGAAGTCGTTCGACCGGGCCGTGCTAGAGGAGATCCTGCGGAACAAGAAGATCATCCCGATGCTGGGCCAGCGCATCGATGACGACACCGTCGTGGTGCACCCCAGCGAGCGCGGGCGGCTCAAGCAGATGCTGCTCAAGGTCAGCTGGCCCGCCGAGGACCTGGCCGGTTACGTCGACGGCGAGGCTCACCCGATCAACCTGGAGCAGGACGGTTGGGTGCTGCGCGACTACCAGGCGCAGGCGGTGCAGTCGTTCTGGGCCGGTGGCTCGGGCGTCGTGGTGCTGCCCTGCGGCGCTGGCAAGACGCTGGTCGGTGCGGCGGCCATGGCCGAGGCGCAGGCGACCACGTTGATCCTGGTCACCAACACCGTCGCGGGTCGGCAGTGGAAGCGGGAGCTGATCGAGCGGACCTCGCTGACCGAGGAGGAGATCGGCGAGTACTCCGGCGAGAAGAAGGAGATCCGGCCGGTCACCATCGCCACCTACCAGGTGATCACCCGCCGCACCAAGGGCGAGTACAAGCACCTGGAGCTGTTCGACTCCCGCGACTGGGGCCTGGTGGTCTACGACGAGGTGCACCTGCTGCCTGCGCCGGTGTTCCGGATGACCGCCGACCTGCAGTCCCGGCGCCGACTCGGGCTGACCGCGACGCTGGTCCGCGAGGACGGCCGCGAAGGCGATGTGTTCTCGCTGATCGGCCCCAAGCGCTACGACGCGCCGTGGAAGGACATCGAGGCGCAGGGCTGGATCGCGCCGGCCGACTGCGTCGAGGTCCGCGTGACGCTGACCGACAACGAGCGCCTGGAGTACGCCACCGCGGAGGCCGAGGAGCGCTACAAGCTGTGCTCCACAGCGCGCACCAAGGCTCCGGTGGTAAAGGCGATCCTGGACCAGCACCCCGGCGAACCGGCCCTGGTCATCGGCGCCTACCTGGACCAGCTGCACGACCTCGGCGCGGCGCTGGACGCGCCGATCGTGGAGGGCTCGACGAAGAACAAGGAGCGCGAGGCGCTGTTCGACGCCTTCCGGAACGGCGAGATCAGCCGGCTGGTGGTGTCGAAGGTCGCGAACTTCTCCATCGACCTACCGGAGGCGTCGGTGGCGGTGCAGGTGTCGGGCACCTTCGGGTCGCGGCAGGAGGAGGCGCAGCGGCTCGGCCGGCTGCTGCGGCCGAAGGCCGACGGCAAGCAGGCGCACTTCTACTCGGTGGTCTCGCGGGACACGCTGGACACCGACTACGCGGCGCACCGGCAGCGGTTCCTCGCCGAGCAGGGCTACGCCTACCGGATCATGGACGCCGACGACCTGCTCGGTCCCGCGATTCCGGACGTCGGGTGACAACATTTTTAGGAAACACCCGGTTAGCTGTCACCCAAATGTGTCCACGGTGGGACCGGTAGCCGATACGGTTGCGGTCGACGCACGCGAGCCGACCAGGCACGTCCGGCCGGATGCGGCAATCGGGGGTCGGTGGTGAACACAGTTTCAATTGAAACTGTGGTTTGGTCACCGCAACGGGTGACCGCTGATCGGGCCCGGGCGCACGAGAGGCAGACGAGTGCGGGCGAGCACCGCAAGCAGGACACTGGAGATCGGATGACCACCGAGCAGGAACGCACCGCGCTGGGCGGGGCGCACCGGTTCGTCGGACTCGCGGAGAACCTCGAACGCCACGCCGGGGCCCCGACCGCGGCCGAGCCCCCGAACGCGCAAGGCCGGAACCGCGGTTACGGGCTGGTCTTCTTCCAACTCGAGCAGTACCACCTGACCACGGTGATCAGCAGCGGGCTGCGCTTCCAGCCGCTGGGCGCCGAACCGGCCCAGGAGCTGGCCTGCACGGTCTACAAGGAGCAGGCCGAGGCGGCGAAACACCTGGTCGACCTCACCGCCGAGGTGCTGGTGCAGCAGCGCACCTACCTGGTGCCCGACCAGATCGTGCCGAACGAGGAGCCGCTGCTGCCGGGCACCGAGTTCCACGGCGTGCTGGCCAGCGGCCACCCGATGTTCCCGCCGGAGTTCACCAGGTTCACCGACCCGGACGGCATCGAGCAGCTCCAGGTCTTCACCCTGCTCCCGGTGACCCTCGGCGAGCTGAACTACATCCTCGACAACGGAGTGACGGCCCTGCGTCAGCAGTGGGCCCGCTTCGAAGTCGACGTCTTCGACCTCGGCCGCCCCAGCGTCGCCTGAGCTGCAGGTGGCGGGGTGCCGGTTCAACACCCCGCCGTACCGCTCGGGCGCAGTTGTGGACGTCGCACCCGGTCAAGGAGCCCAGGAAGCGGTTTCCCTCCATGTCCGCACGACGTCACCACGTAGAGGTAGCTGCGCTTGCCCGGCTCTTCGTCTTTACGAGTTGGGGACGTGGAGAAGACGAAATCGCCGTCCACCACGGTCATGCCCGGGTTCCAGTCGGGCATTCGGTGTGCACCGGATGCTCATCCGGTCTTGGCAGCAGGCGAAGTTACCAACGCGATCAGCTCAACACGGGCGAAATGGACTAATGCTCGAGAACTTGTTCAATGCATTTCCGATCCGTTGGACCGCACGGGTGAACCAGCACGAAGCACCTGCGCTGAGCAGGACATCGTTGCTTGCGCCGATCGGATTCGGCCGTTTCCGCGGCGAGCTGATCCCTCGGCACGCCGGAGTGGCGGCGGGGTGAAAGGATCGGGGTATGGATCCTGCGACGATCGAGCTGGCGGAACTGGATGCGGTTCGGGTTTACGCGTTGCCGATGCGCAACAAGTTCCGCGGGGTGACGGTTCGGCGCGGGGTTCTGCTCAGCGGTCCTGCCGGATGGGGTGAGTTCTGCCCGTTCGAGGATTACGACGACGCTCAGTCGGTGCCGTGGTTGAAGGCCGCCTTGGAGCCGTGCAGCGAGCCATGGCCAGAGCCGGTGCGCACGAGCATTCCGGTGAACTGCACCGTTCCGGCGGTGGGCGCGGACAAGGCGTACGCGATCGTCGCAGCGTCCGGTTGTCGCACGGCGAAGGTCAAGGTCGCTGAGCCCGGGCAGGAGCTCGGTGAGGACGTCGAGCGGGTTGCCGCCGTGCGCGACGCGCTGGGTCCGGACGGTGCGATCCGGGTGGACGCCAACGCCGCCTGGGACGTCGACACGGCAGTCGCCCGGATCCGCGAGCTGGACCGGGCCGCCGGGGGTCTGGAGTACGCCGAGCAGCCTTGCCCGTCGGTGGAGGAGCTCGCCGCGGTTAGGCGTCAGGTCGACGTGCGCATTGCGGCTGACGAGAGCATCCGCCGGGCTGAGGATCCGCTGCGCGTTGCGGTGGCTGGGGCTGCGGACGTGGCGATCATCAAGGCGACGCCGTTGGGTGGTGTGCGCCAGGCGCTGCGCGTGGCCGAGGCGTGCGGGCTTCCGTGCGTGGTGTCTTCGGCGGTGGAGACGAGCATCGGGCTCGCCGCGCAGTTGGCCCTGGCCGGGGCGCTGCCGGAACTCCCCTTCGCGTGCGGGCTGGGCACGATGGCGCTGCTGGACGGCGATGTCGTCGCCGACTCCCTGCTCCCGGTGGACGGGCACCTCCCGGTGCTCCGGCGCCCGCCGGAACCGGCCCCGGCCCTGGTCGCGGCGGCCACCCCCACCGCCGACGTCCAGAACCGCTGGCTCGAACGCCTCGTCCGCGTCAACGCCCTCACCCGTGCCTGACCCCACCGGGTGGCAGTTTTGCCTAGAACTGCCCAGCCCCCTACCCGACCGGGGGACGTCCCAGTTTTAGGGAAATTCGGAACACCATACGGCACCGAACCGTGTTTCCGCAGGTAGGAAAGGTCCTTCTGGTTCGAGCTGGGTGGAGGTTCTGGGGTTCCGCCTGGGTGTGGCGGTCAATTTCGCGAGAAATTGACCGCCACCCGGGTCTAAATGACAGCGGCGCATAGCGCCACCTTGGGGGGTGGCGGTCGGGCGAAGGGCTGGCCCAATTTCTCGCGAAATTGACCACTCCCCGGGATGACGGCGGAGGTCAGGCGCGGCGGCGACGACGGCGGCGGATGAGACGGAAGACGACGGCTAGGGCTACGACGGCGATTGCGGCTGGGGCCAGGCGCTTGAGGACCGGGGCGCCCGCAGTGCCGAGGAGGTCGATCGCCTCGTTGTCCGGGACGGCGTCGGCCTTGACGACGGCGTCCGCCGTCCGCGGCGGCTCCGCCGTCGCCGCGCCTGCGGACGCGCCGTTCCCGGCGCCTGCCGGCGTGACCCGCCAGCTCGGCTTCTCCGCGCCTGCGACGCTCGCCTCGCCGGCGGCCGCTGTCGCGGGCTTCGCCGCTGCGGCTTCGCTGGCCGCTTCGGGCTCCCCGGCTGCTGCCGGTGCGCCCTCCTCGGTGAGCTGCTTGGCCAGGTTGGCGGCGAACTGGTTCAGGATCTTGCCGCCGACCTCGGAGATCAGGCCGCGGCCCAGCTGCGCGGGCTTTCCGGTGACCTTCAGGTCGGTGTCGACGGTGACCGCGGTGCTTTCACCTTCGGACTTGAGGACTGCGGCCACGGTCGCAGCGGCGGTGCCGCTGCCGCGGGAGTCCTTGCCGCTGGCGTCGATGACCACCCGGCGGGCTTCCTCGTCGACCTCCTTGAAGGCACCCTTCCCCTTGTAGAGCAGGGTGACCGGGCCGAGCTTGACCTTCACCGAGCCGGAGAACTCGTTGCCCTCGGCTTTGGTGAGCGTGGCGCCGGGCATGCACGGTGCGACCCGCTCCGGGTCGAGCAGCGCCTGCCAGGCCACCTCGACCGGCACCGGAACGCTGAACTGGTGCTGCATCTGCACGGGGAGTCCTCCTGGTTCGAACGAGCTCGGCCCGGCGGAACGGGCCGTCCTGCTGTGAGGCTGCACCGTCCAGCTTCCCAGCCTCAACGCCCGAGGGGTACCCCGTTCGGATCATTGCGCAGCATCCGACCGGCCCAATACCCGCCGAGAAGTCGTGAGTGGCGATGGCAGCCCCTACCACCATCGCCACTCACGACTGGGGATCTATCCGCCAGCAGCCGCGAGGACCGCTCTACCGGTGAGCACCTCCGCGAGGTGTTCGCGGTAGTCGACATCGGCGCTGGCGTCCGCCATCGGGCTGGCGCCCTCCGCCGCGTGGCGCGCCGCTTCGCGGATGGCTTCCGGCGTCGCGGGCTGGCCGACCAGGGCTTGTTCGACTCCGGTCGCGCGGATCGGCGTCGGGCCCATGTTGGTCAGGCCGATGCGGGCTTCCGAGATGCGGCCGTCGACGACTCGCACCGCTGCCGCCACGCCGACTATGGACCACGCCTGCGCGACCCGGTTGAACTTCTCGTAGTGCGCGCGCCAGCCGGTCCACTTCGGCATCCGCACCTCGACCAGCAGTTCACCGGGTTCCAGCGCGGTCGTGAAGTAGTCGACGAAGAACTCCGCCGCGGGCACGGTGCGCCGCCCGGACGGACCGACCAGCACCATCGACGCGTCCAGCGCCAGCGCCGGGGCCGGCAGGTCACCGGCCGGGTCGGCGTGGGCGAGGGACCCGCCGAAGGTGCCGCGGTGGCGGACTTGCGGGTCGGCGACCGTGCGGGTGGCCAGCGCGATCAGCTCGGCGTGCTGCTGCACCAGTGGATCCCGCAGCACGTCGTGGTGAGTCGTCATCGCGCCGATCACCAGCGAGTCGCCGTCCTCGCGGACGCCGCGCAGTTCCTCGATGCGGTTGAGGTCGACCAGCAGTTGCGGGTCGGCCAGCCGCATTCGCAGCACCGGCAGCAGGCTCTGCCCACCGGCCAGCACCTTGGCGTCGTCGCCGAGTTCGGCGAGCGCGGTCACCGCTTCCTCCACTGTGGAGGGTGCGAGGTATTCGAACTGGGCGGGGATCACCGGGCACCTCCCTGGGGGTTCGTCGAACCGAGTCCGCCACCGGCTTCCGGTGCGGTGACACCGCTTTCGCGCGCACCGGTGATGGCGCGCCACACCCGCTGCGGCGAGCACGGCATCTCCACGTCGTCGACGCCCATCGGCCGCAGCGCGTCGACCACGGCGTTCACCACCGCGGGTGTCGAGGCGATCGTGCCCGCCTCGCCAACGCCCTTGACCCCCAACGCGTTCGACGTCGCACGGGTTTCGGTGCGGTCGGTGGTGAACTCCGGCAGGTCGGCCGCCGACGGCACCAGGTAGTCGGCCAGCGTGCCGGTGGTGAGGGTGCCGGTCTCGTCGTACACGGCCTCCTCGAACAGCGCCTGCGCGATGCCCTGCGCCAGGCCGCCGTGTACCTGACCCTCCACGATCAACGGGTTGATCACCGCGCCGATGTCGTCCACGCAGACGTAGTCGCGGATCTTCACCTGCCCGGTCTCGGTGTCCACTTCCGCCGCGCACAGGTGGGTTCCGTGCGGGAAGGAGAAGTTCTCCGGGTCGAAAGTGGCGTCGGCGTCGAGGTTCGGCTCCACCCCGTCGGGCAGGTCGTGCGCCGCGAACGCGGCCAGTGCGACCTCGCCGAGAGCTGTTCCGCGGTCGGTGCCGCGGACGCCGAAGCGACCGGAGGTGAACTCCACGTCGTCCTCGCTGCACTCCAGCATGTGCGCGGCGATCTTCTTGGCCTTCTCCACGACCTTGTCGGCCGCCTGCACCACCGCCATTCCGCCGACCGCCAGCGATCGGGAACCGTAGGTGTCCAGGCCCTTCGGCGAGATCTGGGTGTCGCCGTGCAGCACCTCGACGTCCTCGAACGGCACGCCCAGCCGGTCGGCCACGATCTGGCTCCACGCCGTCTCGTGCCCCTGCCCGTGCGGGGAGGTCCCGGTGACGACCTCGACCTTTCCCGTTGGCAGCACGCGGATCGAGGCGTGCTCCCAACCGCCCGCACCGTAGGACAGCGATCCCAGCACCCTCGACGGGGCCAGCCCGCACATCTCGGTGAACGTCGAGATGCCGATGCCCAGCTGCACCGGATCACCTGTGCGCCGCCGCTCCTCCTGCTCCGCGCGCAGCGCCCGGTAGCCGAACAACTCCACCGCCTTATCGGTGGCGGCCTCGTAGTTGCCGGAGTCGTAGGTCAGCCCGGCGACCGTGTCGTAGGGGAACTCCTCGTGCGCGATCCAATTCTCGCGCCGCACCTCCATCGGATCCACGCCGAGTTCGGCGGCGAGCTCGTCCATCATCCGCTCGATGGCGAACGTCGCCTCCGGACGACCCGCGCCGCGGTAGGCGTCGGTCGGCGTCTTGTTGGTGAACACGTTGGTGCAGCTGAAGTGGTAGGCGGGGATCTTGTAGATCGAGTTGAACATGAACGCGCCGAGGATCGGGATGCCCGGCGTGACCAGGCGCAGGTAGGCGCCCATGTCGGCGAGCAGCTCGACCTTCAGCCCGGTGATCCGGCCATCGCGGGTGGCCGACATCGACAGCTTCTGGATCTGGTCGCGGCCGTGGTGCCCGGAAACCATGGTCTCGGAACGGGATTCGGTCCACTTCACCGGTTTGCCGAGCTTGCGGGCCAGCACGAAGGCGATGAACTCCTCCGGCGTCACCTGCAGCTTGCCGCCGAACCCGCCGCCCACGTCCGGGGCGATGACCCGGATCTTGTGCTCCGGCACGCCCAGCGACATGGCCAGCATCAGCCGCAAGATGTGCGGCACCTGGGTGGCCGACCACATGGTGATCTGCTCGCCCGTCGGGTCGACGACCACCGAGCGCGGCTCCATGAACGCCGGGATCAGCCGCTGCTGCCGGAAGGTCCGCTCGACGCGCACCTCCGAGTTGCGCAGCGCCTCCTCGACGTCACCACCGGTACCGGCTTCCGCCGAGTCGAACGTCCAGGTGGCGTTGCGGTTGGTGCCCAGATCTTCGTGCACCAGCGGGGATTCCGCCTGCAGCGCGGCTTCCATGTCCAGCACCACGGGCAGGTCGTCGTAGTCGACGTCGATGGCGTCCAGCGCGTCGCGCGCCTCGGCCGGGCTGCGGGCCGCGACGACCGCCACCGCCTCCCCGGCGAAGCGCACCTCGTCGACCGCCATCGGCGGGGCTGGCGGGACCTTCATGTCCTCGGTGATCGGCCACGCGCACGGCAGGCTGCCCTGCTCATCGGCGATGTCCCGGCCGGTGAACACCGCGGTCACGCCGGACATCTGCCGCGCGGCGTCGGTGTCGATCGACCTGATCCGGGCGTGCGCGACGGGGCTGCGCAGGATCGCCAGGTGCAGGGTGCCGGCGGGGTTGAGGTTGTCGGTCCAGCGGGTGCGGCCGGTGATCAGCCGCGCGTCCTCCTTGCGCTTTCGAGCGCGCCCCAGTTCGGGTTCCAGGACCGAGGTCATGACTGCCGTCCTCCTGTCACCTTCGGCTGAACGTGGGCGTCGGCGGGTGTTCGCGGCGCCGGGGTGTCCTCGGTGTGCTCGGCCTCCGGCCCGGCGCCCGGCTGCATGCGCTGCGCGGCGTCGGAGACCGCGCGGACGATGTTCTGGTACCCGGTGCAGCGGCAGAGGTTGCCCTCCATGCCCTCCCGGATCTGCTGGTCGTCGGGGTCGCGCACCTCGGCGAGCAGGTCGAGCGCCTGCATGATCATCCCGGGGGTGCAGAACCCGCACTGCAGGGCGTGGTTGTCGTGGAAGGCCTGCTGCAGCGGGTGCAGCTTGCCGTCCTGGGCGAGGCCCTCGATGGTGGTCACGTCGTGCCCGTCGGCCTGCACGGCGAGGACGGAGCAGGACTTCACGCTGTGGCCGTTCAGGTGGACGGTGCACGCGCCGCAGTTGCTGGTGTCGCAACCGATGACGGTGCCCACCTTGCCTAGTCGTTCGCGGAGGTACTGGACGAGCAGCAGGCGCGGCTCGACCTCGTCGGTGTACTTGGTGCCGTCGACGTTGACGGTGATGCGCGGCATTTGGGCGGCCTCCTCGGAGGGACTGGCCCGCGGTGCGCGGACGGTCGGGAACAAGGACTACTCCGCCTGGGTGACGGGAGTCACACCGATAGAGCCTGCTACGCCACACGGACCCGAGCAAGCGCGCAAAAGGCTGGCCGTTGAGTCCCTTCGTTCAGCCTTCCGGCCGCACGCCGTCACCCGGGTCTGAATGACAGCGGCGCGAAGCGCCACCGTAGGGGCGGCGGTCGGGCGAAGGGCTGGCCCAATTTCGCGAGAAATTGACGTTCACCCGGGTGACGGTCAATTTCTCGCGAAATTGACACCCCCCCGTGCCGACCAGGGGTTTTCGTGACCTTGAGTGGGTTAGGAGTGGTGGTGGATGGGGCCTTCTAGCTCGGTCAGGCGAACGCCCTTGCCTCCCCAGCGGAGGGCGATCAGTTCCGCTGCGATGGAGACCGCTGTTTCCTCCGGGGTGCGGGCGCCCAGGTCGAGGCCGATCGGGGAGGACAGCTTGGCCAGGTCCTCGTCGGTGAGGCCTTGTTCGCGGAGTCTGCGGAGGCGGTCGTCGTGGGTTCGGCGGGAACCCATCGCGCCGACGTAGCCGAGGTTCAGGCGCAGCGCTGCCTCCAGCACCGGCACGTCGAACTTCGGGTCGTGGGTGAGGACCATGACCGCGGTGCGCTCGTCGACCCGGCCCGCCGCTGCCTCGGCCGCGAGGTAGCGGTGCGGCCAGTCCACGACGACGTCGTCCACACCCGGGAATCTGCTGTGCGTGGCGAACACCGGGCGCGCGTCGCACACTGTCACGCGGTAGCCGAGGAAGGCGCCCATGCGGGCCATCGCTGCGGCGAAGTCGATCGCGCCGAACACCAGCATCCGCGGCGGCGGCTCGAAGGAGTTCACGAACACCCGCAGTCCCTCGCCGCGGCGCTGGCCTTCGGGGCCGTACTCGATGACTCCGCTGCGACCGCTGGCCAGCATGCCGCGCGCGTCGTCGAGCACCGCGTCGTCGATCCGCGAGGAGCCCAGGCCGCCGCTGCTGCGGTCGCGCCAGACCAGCAGGTGCGCGCCGACCTTCGACTCGTCCGGGTGCTCCACGACGGTGACGACGGCGACCGGTTCCTCGGCGCGCACCGACGCGGCGACCTCGTCCAGCTCGGGGAAGGTCTCGCGATCGACCTTCTCCACGAAGACGTCCAAGATCCCGCCGCAGGTCAGACCTACCGCGAAGGCATCGTCATCGCTGACGCCGTAGCGGCGCACGACCGGCTCGGAACCCTCCAGCACCGCCGTCGCCTCTTCGTAGACGGCGCCCTCGACGCAGCCGCCCGAGACGCTGCCGAACGCCTCGCCCTCGCTGGTCACCAGCATCGAAGCCCCCGGCGGTCGGGGTGCCGAGCGGAACGTCGCGACCACGGTGCCCAGCCCGATGGACTCGCCCGACTCCCACCGCTTGGTCAACTCGTCCAGCACGTCGCGCACAGCGCACCTCCGCTCTCACCGGCGCGGCCATCGACGCCGCGTACGTCCGCAAGTTCAATGGAAATCTCACGTCCAATTTCCATTGAAATCGCGTCCGCAAGTTCAATGGAAATTGCGTCGGGACCGCGGGGAACCGTTGCTAGTTCTGGCACTTCGCGCCTCCGGAACCTGGTTGGGACAGCCGGCGGACCCAGGACCAGACGTCCTCCAGCGAACGCAAGCTGTGCCCGGCGACCATCCTGTCGACGTGCGGCATTGCCGCGACGATCCCGGATTGGACGGGCTGGTAGCCGTCGTGGCCGGCGTGCGGGTTCACCCAGATCACCGCGCGGGCCAAGCGCCGCAGCCGACGCATCTGGTCGGCGAGTTCGGTGGCGTCGCCGCGCTCCCAGCCGTCGGAGAACAGCACGACCACCGATCCTCGCGCGACGCCCCGCTGCCCCCACCGGTCCAGGAACACCCGGAGCGTCTCGCCGAGACGGGTGCCGCCGGAGAAGTCCGGTACCGCGCGGGAAGCGGCGAGCAACGCGGCTTCCGGATCTCGCTGTCGTAGCTGCCTGCTCACCCGCGTCATCCGCGTGCCGAGCGTGAAAACCTCGGTGCTGGCGGGCGATCTGCGCACCACGACGTGGGCGAACCGCAGCAGCGCGTCCGCGTACGGACTCATCGAGCCCGAGACGTCGACCAGCAGCACGACCCGTCGCGGCCTTCGGGAACGACGCTGCCTCCGCAGCCGCACCGGCTCACCACCGGAACGCAGCATCTCGCGCAGCGTGGCGCGGGAGCTCAACGAGCCGCGCTTGCTGCCGCGCCGCCGGAGTGCTGGGCGAGACGGTGGTTCGGGGCGCAGCACCGCGAGCATCCGCCGCAGGTGTTCGCGCTCCGGCACGCCGAGTTCGGACAGGTCGCGTCGGCGCAGGACTTCGGCGTCGCTGGCCGCGGCCGCCAGCGGCCGGTCCGCGTCGCCGTCCTGGTCACCGGAGTCGACCGCGGTCAACGCGGCGATCTGCGAAGGGCGCGGAAGCGGACGGCCCACTGGCTCCGCAGGCGCGTCAGCGGAACCGAACCAGGATTCGAAGGCTGCGTCGTAGCGCGGCAGGTCGTCCGGGTCGGAGCACAGCGTCAGGCGGCCCGCCCAGTAGACCGCGTCGCGGTCGAAGCCGACCTGCTCGACGGCGGCGAGGAAGGCCTGCACGCGCGTCGGTCCGCAGGCCATGCCTGAATGCCGCAGGGCACGCGCGAACCCGACCAGACCAGTCACGGTGTGCAATTCCGCCCCCCTTCGGGATCCGCTCAGCGCTCGGCGGTGAGGACGCCCGAAGCTCGCACCCGCTCCGCGTCCTCGCGGTACTTGAGCACCGCGCCCAGCGTCGTCGCAGCCACCTCGGTGTCCAGTTCGTCCTGCTCCAGCGCCTGCAAGGCCTGCGCCCAGTCCAGCGCCTCGGCCACGCCCGGCGGTTTGAGCAGTTCCATCTGCCGCATCCGCTGCACGGTCGCGGCCACCTGCTCGGCCAGCCGCTGGTCGAGCCCCGGCAGTCGGCGCCGCAGGATCGCCACCTCGCGCTCCAGGTCCGGGTGCTCCAGCCAGTGGTAGAGGCAGCGGCGCTTCAACGCGTCGTGCACCTCGCGGGTCCGGTTGGACGTGAGGACGACGATCGGCGGCTGGACCGCCGACACCACTCCGAACTCCGGAATGGTGACGGCGTATTCCGACAGCACCTCGAGCAGAAAGGCCTCGAACTCGTCGTCGGCGCGGTCGATCTCGTCGACCAGCAGCACGCACGGCGACTCTTGCAACGCCCGCAACAACGGCCTCGCGAGCAGGAACCTGCGGGTGTAGAGGGAGGATTCGGCGGCCTCGGCGTCCAGCTCGCCCCCGGCGGCGGCCTCCAAGGTGCGCAGGTGCAGCAGCTGCCGCGGGAAGTCCCAGTCGTAGAGCGCCTGCGCCGCGTCGATGCCCTCGTGGCACTGCAACCGGATCAGGTCCACCCCGAGCGCGGTGGCCAGGGCCTGCGCCAGCGCGGTCTTTCCGGTGCCCGGCTCGCCCTCGCACAGCAGCGGGCGCTGCATCCGCATCGCCAGGAACGCCGCAGTGGCGATGCCGTCGTCGGGTAGGTAGCCGGTGCCGTCCAGCGCTTCGGCGACCGCGGCCGGGGACTTCAGGTCGAACGCGTCATCCACCGCCATACCGCGAGCGTATGCGAACAACCACTGCGAAGGCGATCATCCGATCATCCGGCTAGCAGTTCCCGGACCGCGTCGGTGACTGTGCCAACCTCCAAGTCCGGGATCGGCGCACCGCGTCCCAAGTACCGCCGGACGACGGCGTAGGGCAGATCCACCACAGCCAGCCCGAGTTCGCGGTCCAACGCGAAGACGACCGCACCTCGCTCGATCCACAGCCACGGACCGGCCCGGATCACTTGGCCGCTGGTGTGGCGCCCGCTGCACGACGCGTTGCGCGAGGACTGCCTCGACCGCGCCGAACGGGCCACCACCGGCACGGTGCGGAAACCGGCCCACTGGTCGTGGTGGGTGCGCGTGCTGGCCTCAGCGCGGGGCAGGGTCGCCGAACCTCGCCGATAGGATCTCGACGTGGTTCGGAAGGGGGCGCATTGAGTCGGTTCAGCGGGTTTCCTGAGCACATCGAGAAGCACGTCGGTCGAGTTCGCGGTGCGGACAGCCGGATGGCCGGTGGGCGCGACCGGGGCTACGACCTGGTCTACTGCGACCACCCGGGCGGCGCGCACGTCACCGTACTGACCAGCGGGTTGCGCGACCGCACCGCCGGTGCGCCACTGCCGCAGGAGCTGGTGTGCACGCTGCAGGCGGATCAACAACTGCACGCCCGGCACCTGGCCGGGGTGATCGCCGAGCTGCTGACCGAGTCGGACAGCCGCGTCGGATACGGCGCGCTGATCATGAACGACCGGATCCTGCTGCCGGAGTCCGAGATCGCCGGAGCCCTGGCCGCGCCGCACCCCTACCTGGGCGATGAGTTCGACGTCCTGATCGACGCCTCCGGGCAACCGGTCCTGCAGCTCATCACCCTCGTCCCGATCACCCGAGGTGAAGCCCAGCTGGTCGCCCGCTACGGCCGCGACGCCCTGTACGACCGCTGGGAGCAAACCTCCGCCAATCTCCTGAACATCCACCGCCCCTGCACCGCCTGAACCCCCATTTTTGGAATTCCAGTGGTCCTTTTGCGTGGCGGTGCCGGTAGCGGAACCTCAGCGCCCGCCTGGACTCCGGGTGCCAACCCTTATGCATGCCAATACACGGCGGATTGGCAGTCCTCGCCAGGCGAACGCTGAGAACCCGCGGCGGTGCAAGCTGCGAGGGTGGGCTAAACGCCTCCGGCGTTTCAAAGACAAAGACCAGTCGGCCAGGTCCGGGGGGGCGTCAGGGCTGGATCAGGGGTCACTCGGGGTTGTTCCCGGACCTGGCGGAGGCGTTCGCGGCGCAGGATCTCGGTATGCCCGAAGAGATCCCCAGCATCACCGCCGCGAACGCCGACACCTCGAGCAAGAAGTTCCGGCGCAGCCGCGACGAGCGGATGATCGCCGGGCTGTGCGGCGGAGCCGCCAAGGCTCTCGGCGTGGACCCCGTCCTGGTCCGGGTGGGGCTCATCGCCGCGACGCTGTTCGGCTTCGGCGCGGGCACCATCCTCTACCTGGCCTGCTGGCTGGTCGTCCCGGAGGAGTGATCAGCGCAGGCCTGGCGCCTGTTCGACGAAGGTGTCCAGCACACCGTCGCCCACGTAGACCGTCCCCTGGGGACGGACCTTGCCCGGCACGGTCCGGATCTGCCCGGCGCGCGAGGCGAACTGCTTGGCCTCGGCGAAGTGCCCGGTCGCGGCCGACTCGTCGCCGTCCACCCGCGCCTGCAACCCGTCGAGCGAGGCCACCATCGCCTGGCCCCAGAGCCCGGTGGCGGTCAGCCAGGGTTCGACGTCCGAGACGAAGTCCTTCGGCGCTCCCTGCTTGATGCGGCCAGGTGCGTCGGCGATCGCCTGCGCGTAGTCGCGCAGCTCGCGCACCGCCTTCGCGCGGTCGCCGCTGCCCCACGCCGCCTGGAACTGCTCGATGCGGCGGGACAGTTCCGGCGCCTGCGGCAGCCACGCGCGCCCGCTGGGCAGCGGCCCCATGTGCTCCAGGTCGAAGAACACCAGCAGCGCATCCGCGGTCGCCGGGTCGGCGACCAGGGCTGGGTTCTCACCCGCCGCGCGCTGGCCCGCCAGGTAGTCAGCCGCTGCCTTCCAGGCCCGCTGCGCGTCGAAATCCTTGTCGTTCCAGTAGAAATCGGCCGCCCCGAACTCCACGACCTTGCTCGCCGCAGCCAAGTTCATCGGGTTCACCACGCCGCCGGTGAGCTGCTGGTTCAGCCCTGGCTCGCGCTTCTCGTACGTGCCGAGCAGCACGCGGCCGACCGAGCCGTCGAAGTCGTTGACCGGGTAGTTGTCCCACAGGAAGAGCTTGCGGCCCCAGACCTTTTCGGCCTGCTGCGCATCGGAAACCGTGATCTGGCGCGGAATCACGCCATCCCCGGTCCACATCGTCAGCACCCGCGGGTCCAGCGCCTCGCGGATCGCTGTCTTGTACGGCGAGTCCTCCACGTCGGAGTACTCGGTCGGCACGAACTGCAGCGGCGCCACCCCGGGGTGGGTGTCGACGAACTCGTGCTGCACGCGGTTGAGCAGATCCGCCTGCGCCTGACCGGCCGCGCCCTGCGACGGGCTGCCGTACTTGGACTGGTCGCCGTCGCAGTTCCACCGCGTGTAGGTGATGTCGTCCAGCGGCACGGAGAAGTCCCGCACGCCGGCGTCGTAGACGGCCTGCAGCTTGGCCACCAGCGCCCGGAAGTCCGACTCGTCGGTGTAGCAGATCGAAACACCCGGTGAGAGCGCGAAGGTGAACTTCACGTGGTGCGCGGCGGCCTGCCCGATCAGCTGCTGCACCGAGGCGAACTCGTCCGCCGGGTACGGCTCGCGCCACTTCTCCCGGTGGTACGGGTCGTCCTTGGGCGCGTAGATGTAGGTGTTGAACTTGACGTCGCCGTAGAAGGCCAGCTGGTCCATGCGCTGCTGGTGCGTCCACGGTGGACCGTAGAAGCCCTCGACGCTGCCGCGCACCGGCATGTCCGGGTGGTCGGAGATGCCGACACCGGCGAGCCGACCTGGCGAGGCGAGCTGGCGCAGCGTCTGCACGCCGTAGTACGCGCCCGCCGCGTCGGAAGCGCCGATGACCATGGCCGGGTCCGTACCGCCGCGCCCAGCCAGCACGTAACCCTCGGCTGGCACCTTCTCCGGAGCGTCGAAGTCCAGGGCGCGCAGACCCTCCGCCACGGCCTGCGAGCTCCGGCCGCCGATCTGGATGCGCAGCGCAGCGTCGCTCGCGGGCTCCTGCCCCGGCTCGCGCACCACGACCTCGCTCGCCCCGGCCATCTTCAGCACCTGGGTGGCCAGGTCGCGGGTGGGCTTGTCAACCAACTCGTCGACCACCAGCTCGACCTTGTCCCGCACGGCGATGTCGTCGCCGATCCGCCGGATCTCCTTCGGCTGCGGCGTCACCTGCGGCACCCCGGTCCCGGGCAGCGACTCCGCCGTCGCCGGCGCGCCCTGCTGCGGTGGCTGCGGGGCGTTGGTGCAACCCGCCAGCACGGCGCACATCAGCGTTGCGACCGCGATGGAACGCGACCGGGCATTTCGACCGAACATGACCCCTACCTCGCCTGGACTCCGAACGGAATCAAGGAGATCACATCGCGGTCTCGATCGCTGGCAGGGTGCACCCCGACCCCGCCGGAAGCCCCTAAGGTGCGCGCCTGACCCGGCGCTTCCCGTCATTTCCCAACACGCCCCGGTGTGTCGGGACCCTTCACAGCATCAGGCGTGCACCGCCTCGGCCAGCCCGGTGATGATCTGCTCCAGGACCGGTCGAGGCGTGGCGAACGTCAGCCGCGCGTGACCGCGCCCCTCCACACCGCACGCCGCTCCATCGGTGAGCGCGATCCGCGCCTTCGCCAGGAAGAACTCGGCCGGGTGATCGCCGAGGTCGAGCGCGCGGAAGTCCAGCCAGCCCAGGTAGGTGCCCTCCGGCACGAGGTAGCCGACCTCGGGCAGGTGCTCAGCGAGCAGTTCCGCCACTGCGTGCCTATTGCCGTCGAGGTAGTCGATCACCTCGGCCAGCCACGGCTCGCCCTCGGCGTAGGCGGCGGTGGTGGCGAGCACGCCGTGCGTACCCGCTCCGAGCACCGCGAGGTCGCCCGCAGCAGCCAAGGTCGCAGCGTCCGCGTCGTTGCTCACGATGAACTGGGCGCACTTCAACCCGGGCACGTTCCACGCCTTGGTCGCCGCGGTGGCGGTCACCGCGTGCCCGGCAGCGGTCTCCGACAGCGACGCGTAGGGAACGTGCTGGTGCCCGGGGTAGACCAGCGGAGCGTGGATCTCGTCGGCGAACACCCGGCCGCCGTGCCGGTCCACCACCTCGCAGACCGCGGCCAGCTCCTCCGGCGTGAACACCCGGCCGAGCGGATTGTGCGGGTTGCACAGCACCAGCAGGTGGCCACCGGCCCGGAACGCCGCGTCCAACGCGTCCAGGTCGAGGACGAACCGCGCGCCGTCGCGAACCATCGGCACCGCGATGACCTCGCGGCCGAGCTCGCCAGGCACGTCCAGGAACGGCATGTAACCGGGCGTCGGCATGATCACCGCGCTGCCGGGCCGGGAGAAGTGGTTCACCGCGATGGCCAAGGCCCGGTGCACGTCAGGAATCGCGGTGATCCACTCGGGATCCACCTGCCAGCCGTGCCGCCGCGCCTGCCAGTCGGCGCAGGCCCGCGTCATCTCATCGGTCAGCCGCGGCGGCGTGTAGCCGAAGTTCATCGCCTCCACCGCGGAACGCACCGCCCGCATGACCGGCGGCGCGGCGGGGAAGTCCATCTCCGCGACGAAAGCACCGAGCGCGTCCGGATGCAACGTCCACTTCAAACCACCACGGGCGCGCAGCTCGTCAACGGTGATGGCGTCGAAAGCGTGCCCCATCCTGCCCCTTCCCCAGCCCGAACCACTTCCGCCGATCATCGTCGTCCAGTCGGCTCCGCAACACCGCCAGAGTCGTGAGCCCCGGACGACACCAGCTCGCGATTACCATCGACGCGGCCGAATTCGGGGTCTAGGGGGACGAATGGCGCTGCCGATCAACATCAACGCGTTCATCGGGCGGGACACCGAGTTCACGCAGTTGCGCGACCTGCTGGCAAAGAAGCGCCTGGTCACGTTGACTGGGCCGGGCGGCGTCGGCAAGACCCGCCTGGCGCTGGAGATCGCGCACGCTGCCCACGCGGACGGGACCTGGCGCGATGGTGTCGTGTGGATGGATCTCCGGCCGTTCGGCGAGGACCACCAACTGCCCCGGCGCCTGGCCGCCGCGCTCGGCAGCACGCACGTCGCCACCCGGGAGCCCGTGCAGGTCCTGATGGACGAGGTGGCGGGGAAGGATCTGCTGATCGTGCTCGACAACTGCGAGCACCTCCTCAGCGCGGTCCGGGACCTGCTCCAAACCCTGCTCACCGAACCCGGGGTCACCGTGCTGGCCACCTCCCGCCACGGCCTGGCGCTGGGAGGGGAGCACCTCAACCCGCTCACACCGCTGGCAGCGAGCGCCGCGAAGGAGCTGTTCGAGGACCGGCTGCTCGACGTCCGCGGCGACTTCCCCGTTGCCGAGCACGAAGCCGAGATCACGCGCCTGTGCAGGGCAGGCGACAACCTCCCCCTCGCGATCGAGATCCTCGCGGTCGCCTCCTCGAACCTGTCCCCCAGCGACGTCGAGCGCCGGTTGGCCACGCTCCTGCACGCCGATCGCCCCACCGACCGCCAGCAGCAGGACACCGACGCCGACCGATCCCACCGGTCGTTCCACCAGGTCATGGAGCTGTCCTGGGAGCTGTGCACGCCGCAGGAACGGACGTTGTGGCAGCGCCTCAGCGTGTTCGCGGGCGGCTTCACGCTGGAGGCCGCGGAAGCGGTGTGCGGGTTCGAGGACCTGCCCGAATCCGCCGTCGCGCGCGTTCTCGGCGCCCTGAAGTGGCAGTCCATCGTGACGGTGGAATCGCCTCGGGACGGGCACTCCCGCTACCGGCTGCTGGAGCCCATCCGCCAGCACGGCGATTCCCGCGCCGCGCAGGCCGGCGAAGCCGAGGAAGTCCGGCAACGCCACTACAACTGGCTCCTGCGCACCTACCGCGAAGCCGCGCAGCAGTGGTTGGGTCCGGACGAGGCGCACTGGCTCACGCTCTGCCGCGACCTGCAGGACGACGCGCACAGCGCGATCGCCTGGTGCGCGCGGCGGGGCCAAAGCGCCGCCGGGATCGAGTTGTTGCTGCACATCGTCCGCACGCGCGTGCCGTTCCTGTCCGGCAGGCAGCCGGAAACCCAGGAGCACTTCGAACGGCTGCTGACCGCCTACACCGAGCGAGACGAACTGCGGGCCATGGCGTTGGCGGCGGTGTCCGTCCTCGCGGTCTGCCGCGGTGACAAGGACACCGCCGACAAGTTCCTGTCCGAGGCACAGGCGCTCACCGACGAGCTCGGAGCAGCCCTGCCCCTGCCCGTTCTCGCTGAAGCGATCGCGATTTCGCTGGGACACCGCGACTCCGTCGACCCCGCCGAGAGCATGGCGGCGATGGAAAAGCTCTGCACCAGCCCGGTTTTCGCGCAACCCGAGTTCCGCAGCGACATGGGCCTGCTGGCGATGTTCCGGTCCTTCGGCGCCGCGATCACCGGCGAGGAGGAGATCGCCGACGCCGTCACCGCCGAGTTCCTGGCAGACGCCCAGGCCAGCCAGGCGACCTGGCACATCACGTGGTCGCAGTGGGCGAGAGCGGCGTACTTGGTGCTGCACCGGCCCCACGACCCCGCTGCCCGGATCGAAGCGGAATCTCTGCTGCACGCGGCGCTCCCCGTGCAGCGAGGACTCGATGACCGGTGGGGCCCGGCCGGCTGGACTTGGGTTGCCTCAGGGCTCGCCGGTGCGACCGGTGATCACCGTCTGGTGGCCGAGCGATCAGGCCTGCTCGACGGGATGACGCACAGCACCGGTGTCGCGATGCACGGGATGCGGGGGCTGTGGGAGACGGTGGGTCGCGCGCAGAACGTCGCCCGCCAGCACCTCGGCGAAACCACCTACGCCGAGATCTACAACCCCGCCTACCAGCGAGGACGCGACTGCCGCCTGGCGACTGCCGAGCTGCTGTGGCCAGGATGGGCACAGCTGACCGAGCGCGAGCGGGACATTGTGCGGCTGGTCGCGCAGGGGCTGTCGAACGTGCAGATCGCCGCGAGGCTGGACCGCGTCGAGAACACCGTCGCCAAATCGCTGACCAAGATCTACGCCACGGTCGACGTCTCGGGCCGCGACGAGCTGCGGGAGTGGTACGCGCAGCTGTGACGCCCGGATCCACCCCCGATCCAACCGATCCGGCAGGAATTCCACTGCGGTTCCACTACCGCGCCACGCGCACGACGAGAAATGATCTTCTCGGTACGCCGCAGCAAGGGGGAGCTGGCGGCGTTGATGAAGGTGGGGGCGCGGCAAGTCCGCACCCGGTCGCGCCCCCACCACTCAGGAGTCCAGGAGTTCTCGCCAGGCGCGGACGCGGTCGGCGAAGACGGAGCCGGACATCCGAGCGCCGCTGCCGATGTGGAAGGCGCGGACTCCCGCTGCCTGCAGGACCGGGACGTGCTCCTGCCGGAGGCCTCCGCCGACGAGCAGCTCGACCTCGTCGATGTCCTGCGTTTCAGCACGTTCTCGCAGGTTGGAAAGGCCCTCATCGACTCCGTCGGGATCGCCAGCGGTCAGGATGGTGCTCGGTCCGAGCGCGACCGCCTGGTTCCAGGCCAACCGGTACTGAGCAGCGTGGTCCACGGCCCGGTGAAAGGTCCAAGGACAACCAGCCAGCTCAGTGACCACCGCGCGCGTAGCGCCCACGTCGACCTGCCCGTGCTCGTCCAGAAACCCGAGCACGAACTCCCGCGCCCCAGCATCCAGCAGCTCACCGACCTGCCGCCGCAGCGCGTCGACGTCAGCCCCGAAACCCGCCTGATCACGCACCATCACGCGCACCGGGACATCGGCAACCGCCAGCACGCTGCGCACGGTCGCGAGCTCAGGAGTCAGCCCATCGGCGTCTAGATCCCGGCACAGCTCAACCCGATCCGCACCGCCGGCCTGCGCCACCTCGACATCAGCGGCGTCCAGCGCAATGACTTCCAGCAAAGCACCCACCCCAGCACCGTAACCGCGACGCCCGGCGACCTCAGAACCTGTTTTTTAAACTCGTTTTGCGTGGCGGTGCGGGTAGCGGAACCTCAGCGCCCGCCTGGACTGCGGGTGCCCAGCCTTATGTATGCCAATACACGGCGGCTGGGCCGTCCTCGCCAGACGAACGCTGAGAACCCGCGGCGGTGCCGGTTGCGAGGGTGGGCTATGTGCCTGGCGGCGCATCAAAAGCAAAGGATCAAAAACAGGCTCTCAGCCCGGCCAGGTGGCGGTCAGTTTTGCCTAAAACTCGAACTGACCCCGGACATGGCGAAGGGCCGCCCCCGAGTGGGGACGGCCCTTCGTTGCCAGGGGCAGGACTTACATCATGCCGCCCATGCCGCCCATCGGGTCGGCAGCGGCACCTGCGCCCGCAGCCTCCTTCTCCGGCTTGTCCGCGACCACGGCTTCGGTGGTCAGGAACAGTGCGGCGATGGAAGCGGCGTTCTGCAGCGCCGAACGGGTGACCTTCGCCGGGTCCAGGACACCGGCCTGGACCAGGTCCTCGTACTCGCCGGTCGCGGCGTTCAGGCCGTGGCCCGAGGTCAGGTTCTTGACCTTCTCCGCGACAACGCCACCCTCGAGGCCGGCGTTGATGGCGATCTGCTTCAGCGGAGCCTCAACAGCGATCTTCACGCTCTTGGCACCGGTCGCCTCGTCGCCCTCGAGCTTGAGGCCGTCGAAGGCAGCCTGCGCGGCCTGCAGCAGCGCGACGCCGCCACCGGCGACGATGCCCTCCTCGACCGCGGCCTTGGCGTTGCGGACTGCGTCCTCGATGCGGTGCTTGCGCTCCTTGAGCTCGACCTCGGTCGCCGCGCCCGCCTTGATGACGGCCACGCCGCCGGCCAGCTTGGCCAGGCGCTCCTGCAGCTTCTCGCGGTCGTAGTCGGAGTCCGAGCGCTCGATCTCGGCGCGGATCTCGTTGACCCGGCCGGCGATCTGCTCGTCGTCACCGGAGCCCTCGACGATGGTGGTCTCGTCCTTGGTCACGACGATCTTGCGGGCGCGGCCCAGCAGGTTCAGGTCGGCGGTGTCCAGCTTGAGGCCGACCTCTTCGCTGATGACCTGGCCGCCGGTCAGGATCGCCATGTCCTGCAGCATCGCCTTGCGGCGGTCGCCGAAGCCCGGCGCCTTGACGGCGACGGACTTGAAGGTGCCGCGGATCTTGTTGACGACCAGGGTGGCCAGCGCCTCGCCCTCGACGTCCTCGGAGATGATCAGCAGCGGCTTGTTGGCCTGCATGACCTTCTCCAGCAGCGGGAGCAGGTCCTTGACGTTCGAGACCTTGCCGCTCAGCAGCAGGATGTACGGGTCCTCCAGGACCGCCTCCATCCGCTCCGAGTCGGTCACGAAGTAGGGCGAGATGTAGCCCTTGTCGAAGCGCATGCCCTCGGTGAGCTCGAGTTCGAGCCCGAAGGTGTTGCTCTCCTCGACGGTGATGACGCCTTCCTTGCCGACCTTGTCCATGGCCTCGGCGATCAGCTCACCGATCTGGCGGTCGCCAGCCGAGATCGCCGCGGTGGCCGCGATCTGGTCCTTGGTCTCGATCTCCTTGGCGTTCTTGAGCAGCTGCTCGGCGATCGCCTCGGTGGCCTTCTCGATGCCCCGCTTCAGGGCGATCGGGTTGGCGCCGGCCGCGACGTTGCGCAGACCCTCGCGAACCAGGGCCTGGGCCAGCACGGTGGCGGTGGTGGTGCCGTCACCCGCGACGTCATCGGTCTTCTTCGCCACCTCCTTGACCAGCTCGGCCCCGATCTTCTCCCACGGGTCCTCGAGCTCGATCTCCTTGGCGATGGAGACGCCGTCGTTGGTGATGGTGGGTGCGCCCCACTTCTTCTCGAGCACAACGTTGCGGCCCTTCGGGCCGAGCGTCACCTTGACGGCGTCGGCGAGGGTGTTCATGCCGCGCTCAAGACCGCGGCGGGCGTCCTCGTCGAACGCGATCATCTTGGCCATTGCGGTGTGGTCCTCCACCTGTCTGGACGCCGCGGCGGTGGGTACGCACCCCACGGCAAGACTCTGCTCGGCCAGGCTCGGTGCCCGCGACGGACGACCGTGCGGCGATACCGTCTGGTGGTACCGCCGGAACGACCTCACCGTCCCGACCTGGCACTCAACCTTGGTGAGTGCCAATACCGTGTTTAGCACTCTCCCCAGGCGAGTGCAAGCGACTCACCTGAGACTCAGTCGCCTGTGGGGACCGTCGTGGGCAGGTCGTTGTTGTTGTACGACGAGGATTCCGAGCTGGTCGGGCTGGTGTCCGTGGTGCTGCTGGAGCCGCCCATGGAGTTGGCCATCACAACGAAGACGACCACGATGACGACCAGCGCCACACCCACCAGCACCGGCACGATCCACTTCGCCGAGCTGCCCGAGCTGGTCGCGAACGACGACGAACCGGCGGGCATCGGCGGGCGCAGGCGCACCGGGTCGTTGCTCGGCGGCGGCAGCGGATGTGGCGTCTGCTGCGGCGGGTACGGCGGGCGGTAGCCCTGCGCCGGGATCGGCTGGCTCGGCGGGTACTGCACCGGCTGCGGCCCGGACATCGGCGCCGGGGCGGCCGGGCGCGGCTGCGGCGGGGCCTCTCCAGTGGCCTGCCCGAGCGCGGTGCGCGCGGCGGCGACGAGCTCCTGGCAGGTCTTGAAGCGCTGTTCGGGGTTCTTGGCCATGCCGCGGCGCAGCACCTCGTCGATGCCGCCGGGCAGCACCATCAGCGAGGTGGCGGGCGGCGGCTCGGCGCCGAGGTGGCCCTGGATGACCTCCTGCACGTGGCCCTGGAACGGCGGTCGGCCGGTCAGGCAGGCGAAGAGCATGCAGGCCAGCGCGTACTGGTCGGTGCGGCCGTCCACCGGCTCGCCGCGCAGGTGCTCGGGCGCCGCGTAGGTCGGCGAGCCGAGGAAGTCGCCGCTGGCCGTGCGGTGGCCGGTCGCGCCGCGCCGGGTCAGGCCGAAGTCGGCCAGGTAGACGTGCTCGTGCACGGACTCGCGCGAGGTCACCAGCACGTTGGCCGGCTTCAGGTCGAGGTGCACCAGCCCGCGCTCGGCCAGCATGTCCAGCGCCTCAGCGATCTGCGCCAGCAGCTCCAGGGTGCGCTTGGGCGAGATCGGGCCGTCCTTGATCAGGCTGGCCAGGTCGGAGCCGTCGACCAGCCGCATCGCGATGTAGAGCATGCCGTCGACCTCGCCGAAGTCGTACAGCGGCACGATGTTGGCGTGGTCGATGGCCGAGGTGTTGCGCGCCTCGTCGACGAATCGCTCGCGGAACTCGGCATCACCGGTGATGTGCTCGCCCATGACTTTGAGGGCGACCTTGCGGCCGAGCCGGATATCGGTGGCGCGGTACATCACGCTCATGCCACCGCGACCGAGCACTCCGTCGATCTTGTAGTGGCCGAGGCGTTTCCCGGTGAGGTCTTCCGACACGCTGAGCAGCGTAACCGGCGGAGATCACGCTCGTCTCACGGTTGACCTAGCCGGTCGTGATCCGACCTGGTGAGACCCAGCACAACGGCCCGGCCCCTGCGGCGGGGCCGGGCCGTGCGGATGAAGCTCAGTCAGACCTTGCGGACGCCGTCCGCCTGGGTGCGGCCGTCGCGCCCCGCCTTGACCTCGAATTCCACCCGGTCCCCTTCGGAAAGGGTGCGGAAGCCCGACATGTTGATGGCGGAGTAATGGACGAAAACATCAGATCCACCGTCCGCAGCGATGAATCCATAGCCCTTCTCCGAGTTGAACCATTTGACCGTGCCGACCGCCACGGCGTCCTCCTCATGAAAAGTGATGCACGGCGCGAGCGCCGCTGGAGCAACGGCCACACTACCCCCGAATTCGGGCCTCGTCGCGGGTTCGGCAATGCAACTTTTCCGTTAAACACTGGGCCGAATGGGTGCCACAACTGAACACCGTCCGTCATCGCGGCGGAATATTCCCCCAACTGCACTAGCCAATTCCGCCCAGAGCGAACCCCGTTTAATGGAATGGGTGCGCGGCTTGCGCCGCGGCCAGAACAGGAAGCCACCTGCCGCTGAGCAGGGCTCAACCTTCTTCCTGTTGACAAGGATTAGTCGAGTCGTTCCCGCTTCGGCGGGCCGGGATGGTGAAACGGGCAATCCTTTCGGTGTTCGGCATTGACTTTCGCCGTCACTCGAATAGCCGCCGGACCCGTTCCACTTCCCAGTGAGTTCCGGTCAAGACCGAGCACCGAGTCCATTCGCCTGGAGCCAGGTGACCAGTCCTCGCGGATTGCGGGTTTGGGTCAGGACCTGACCCGGACCGGCGAAATCGAAGACCAGACCTTCACCGCTCTTGAGGGACTGCATCATGCCCTGGTTCATCTGCCGCAATCGGCTCTGAACCGTGTCGGCATATGCCACCACGTGACCGGTGTCGATCGTGACGTACTCGCCGGGCTGCAGGGTGACCACGTCCAGCGCGCCGTAGCAGGAGACCACCATCGGTCCCTGGCCGACGGCGTGGCTCATGAACCCGCCCTCGCCGCCGAAGAGGTTCTGGAACCCGCCCCACTGGGTCTCCAGCTGCACCGTGCTCGCCGAGGCGAGCCAGCAGCCCCGGGTGACGCACCAGCCGACCCGGCCGTCGAGCTCGATCACGTTGAGGTCGCCGGGCAGGTTCGCCGCCAAGTCCACCCAGCCGCCCTGCTGCGGCGCGGTGAAGGTGGACATGAAGAACGACTCGCCGCCCAGCGCGGCGCGGGCCAGCGACTTCATGAAGCCGCCCTGGGCGCGGGCTTCGACGGTCACCCCGTAGCTGGTCGCGAGCATCGCACCGCTCTCGACCTGCACCGGCTCGCCCGGTGCCAGGATCAACCGGGCCACCCCGAACGACGGCGTGTGACGAGTCCGAACCTGCACGAATACCTCCTGTCTCGGGACCGCTCGACCCGCCCGCCGCGCACGAGGTTCTGAACTGCGGTTTCTGCGGACGTCATCAGGTCCGGCAGCACCGGGGAGATCGACCCGAACGGTCTCGAAGGAGTTTGCCACGGCGGCATCCGGTGTCGATTCACACGCCGGTGACGACAACGGGGGTGGTGATGGCCGATGATCGAGGCGTGTCGCACGGAACCGGAACCCCCGACCTGACCGCGGTCGCCGATCACCAGGCGAAGGTCGCGGCGCTGCTGCCGCCGACCCCGGTGCTGGTCGCGCCGCTGGCGGACTGCCTGGGCCACGCGCTGGCCGAGGACCTGACCTCGCCGATCCCGCTGCCGCCGTTCGACAACTCGGCGATGGACGGCTACGCGGTGCGCTCGGTGGACCTGGTCGGCGCCACCCCCGAGCAGCCGGTGAAGCTGCCGGTCCACGAGGACATCCCGGCCGGTCGGGTCGACGTGCCGCCGCTGCAGCCCGGAACCGCGCACCGGATCATGACCGGCGCTCAGATGCCGCCGGGTGCCGACGCGGTGATCCCGGTGGAGCGCACCGACGGCGGCACCGAGCAGGTGCTGATGTTCGCCTCGGTGCAGCCGGGGCAGCACGTGCGCCGGGCCGGTGAGGACGTCACGGCCGGGGCGACGGTGCTCACCGCGGGCACCACGCTCTCGGCTTCGCAGCTCGGAGTGGCCGCGGCGGTCGGTGCGGGACAGCTCCCGGTGCACCGCCCGGTGCGGGTGCTCGTGCTGTCCACCGGTTCGGAGCTGGTCGAGCCTGGCGCGACGCTGGAGCCCGGCCAGATCTACGAGTCCAACGGCCTGATGCTCGCCGCCGCGGTGCGCGAGGCCGGTGGCGAGGCGACCTTGCTGCGCTTCGTGCCCGACGACGTCGACGCCTTCCACCAGGCGCTCGCCCCGCACCTGGAGAACACTGACCTGCTGATCACCTCCGGCGGCGTGAGCGCCGGCGCGTACGAGGTGGTCAAGGACGCGCTGACCGGGACCGGCGTCGAGTTCACCAAGGTCGCGATGCAGCCGGGCATGCCGCAGGGCTGCGGCCGCTACCGGGACCAGGTGGCCGTCGTGACGCTGCCGGGCAACCCGGTCAGCGCGATGGTGTCGTTCGAGATCTTCGTGCGCCCCGCGCTGCGCGCCGCCGCCGGACACCTGGCCACGCAGCGGCCGACGCGCCGAGCGACGCTGACCGAATCTCTCACCGCACCGACCGATCGGCGGCAGTACCGGCGCGGCCAGTACGACCCGGCCACCGGATCGGTGAGCTTGCAGGGCGCGCCCGGTTCGCACCTGCTCGCTGGATTGGCGAAGGCGAACTGCCTGCTCGAGATCCCCGAGCAGATCACCGAACTCGCCGCCGGGTCCACAGTGGACGTGATGTTGCTGGATTGACTGAACCAGACTGTTCGCGAAGACTGCACCACCACCCCCGCCCACCCCCTCCGGAGTTCTGCAAGTGCGTGGCCCCTGGCGCGCCGCCCTAGCACTGGCGCTGCACACCGCCTTCTTCGTCGCCCCGATCGCGCTGGTCCTCGGCCTGCTCGCGATCGCTGCCGTCACCTTCCGCTACGACCACACCAGCGGGCTGAAAGCCGCCGCTGCGGCGCTGGTCGTCGGCGCGCTGTTCGCGATCGGCTGGCGCGCCGTGCTGCGCTCGCGGACGCAGATCCGCGGGGTGGCGCTGGACCGTTCCGAGCAGCCGCAGCTGTGGCGGATGGCCGAATCCATCGCCACCTCGGCCGAGGCGCCGAAACCCGACGAGATCCGAATCACCTCCGAGCCGACCGTCACGGTCCGCGAGCACACCGCCCTGCTCGGCCTGCGCACCAAGGCCCGGTACCTGGAGCTCGGTCTGCCGCTGCTGGCGGCGCTCAACGTCAGCGAGCTGCGGTCCGTGGTGGCCCACGAGATCGGTCGCCTGACCAGTCGCAACAAGCTGACCGCGCTCGCCCACCGCACCTCGGCCAGCGTCGAGCGCACCGCGGCCGGTCTCACCGGCGGTCCGACCAAGTGGCTGTTCACCGGCTACGCGCGGCTGTTCACCGCGATCGCCGCCACCACCGGTAACGACCTGGAGTTGGCCGCCGGCGCGGTCGCCGTCCGGGAAGCCGGGACCCGCACCGCCGTGCTGTCCCTGCGCAAGTCGGTGGCCGTCGAGATCGGCTGGCGCGAGTACTCCGACGACTACCTGAGCATGGCCACCTCGATCGGCCACGCGCCGGACGTGCTGCTGGGCTTCCGCAAGTTCATGTCGCACCCGACGCGCAAGCCGAAGCTGGCCGAGCGTGCCAAGCAGACCATCGCAGAGGAGGCCGACGGCCGCACCCGCCGCCGCGTCGAGGCGATGAAGCGGCTCAAGACCGCTGATCGCGAACTCGACGAGCGCCCCGCATTCGCCATGCTGCGCAGCCCGCGCAAGAGCGTGCCGGAGCTGGAAGACCGGCTGATGGTCGACGGCCTCGGCGAGCGGATGCCGTGGCCGGAGCTGGCCCAGCAGGCCGGTGCCGCGCACGTCGCCGAGCAGGCAGCGCTGCTGAGCTCCGCGGTGGAGCAGAGCGGGCTGCCGGTGGAACCGTCCATCGCCGGCGTGCTGGCCGCCATCCACCGCGGCCAGGGCCGCGACCTGATCAACCCGGTGCTCAACCCCGGCCTGAGCCCGGAGCTCGTCGACCAGGCCGCCGAGGACACCCTGGTCGACCTGCTCGGCTGCACCGCGGTGGACGCCCTGATCTGCGCGCGCCGCGCCCACCACGAGCTGGACTGGGGCGGCCCGTCGCCGGTCCGGCTGACCAACGGCCAGCCGCTGGACGCCGACCGGCTGGTGCGCCCGGCGGTCGCCGATCCGCGGCTGATCCCCGGCCTGCACCGGGCGCTGGTCAACCTCGGCGTGCCGCTGCACCACGCGCGACGCCCGGCGGCCGAGCCGGAACCCGAGCTGGCCGGGATCATCAGCCCGGTGCAGTGCGCGGGCAGCAGCTACGACCTGCTGGTCACCGACCGCGGCCTGGTGCTGCTGCCCAGCTCAGCGAGCACCACCAAGCGGCTGCTGGCCGGCACCCTGGCCCGGTTCCGCGAGGCGGAGCTGGAGCAGCTCGGAGAGCTGGCGGCGACGCCGATCGGCGAACTCCGCGAGCGCTCCGGCGCGCAGTGGGTGGACAGCCGCGACGTGGCCAGCGCCCGACTCGACCAGGAGCGCGCCGGCTGGTCGCTGTCGCTGGAGCTCTACCTCGACGAATACGCGGTGTCCGAACTGGACGACGACCTGGTGCGCGATGTGGACGGGGAAACGGAGCTGGTGCTGCGCAGCAGCGCCGACGGCGTCGAGCACGACGACCCGTACCGGGGGCTCGGGGAGCTGATGGGCGCGCGGATGAACGTCGAGGAACCCCTTGCCGCTATCGAGTGAGCGACGACGGCAAGTTGATCACTCCGCGTCATGCAACTGCCCGGATAGGTCCTCCGAAAGCGGCTACGGACTTTCTGTGACCTCAATTACACTGAAAGTCGCGTAACGAACAGTCGCCCACATGCATCTCCTAGACGTCCGCTCCGATCCACCACTGCTTGCCCGGTGAGAAGCGGACACTTGAGGTCCGTGCGCCGTCGGGGGGCGCACGGACCCGCACATCAGGGGCCGTTCGGCGTCCACGGGGAGGCGCCGATCGGCCTCTGATGCTTCTCCGCACTCGCCGGATGACTGCGGCATCTCATGGGCGGTAACATCTCAGCGCGCAAATGCGCAGGTCAGCTAGGCTGTTCTTGATCAACGACGCCCCCTGGCGTCGGTTGGCCCGGGCCGTCCGCGATGCTGTACCGACCACGGCACCGGTCAACGGCCCCGTACACCTGCGGGACCAGCGACCGCGCGGCCGCACCATGGACCCGCCGAAGCAGGGGCGTAGCACCGCGATGAGCACCGCGAAAGAACCGAAGAAGAACCCGCTGGCCCACCTCGCCGGGCTGGCCAGGGACACCATCCCGCCGATGCACCCGGCCGGACGTCCGTTCGTGCTCGGCGCCGCCGCCGCGACTCTCCTGCTGCGCCGCAAGTGGCGTCCCGCAGGCGTGGTCGGCGGCGTGCTGACCGCCTGGTGCGCGTGGTTCTTCCGCGAACCGGAGCGCACCACGCCCAGCCGCGAAGGCCTCGCGGTGGCGCCCGCCGACGGCACCGTCTCGCACATCGAGCCCGCGGTGCCGCCCGCCGAGCTCGGCCTCGGCGACGAGCCGATGGTCCGGATCAGCGCGTTCCTGACCATCTTCGACGTGCACGTCCAGCGCATCCCGCTCGCCGGTCAGATCGAGACCATCGCCTACCGGCCGGGCAAGTTCCTCTCCGCCGACCTGGACAAGGCCAGCGAGGACAACGAGCGCAACTCGATGGTCATCCGCGGCGAGGACGGCACCCGGGTGGCCGTGGTGCAGATCGCCGGCCTGGTGGCCCGCCGCATCGTCTGCTCGGTCGACGAGGGCCAGGAGGTGCGCGCGGGCAGCACCTACGGACTGATCCGGTTCGGTTCCCGGGTCGACCTGTACGTGCCCGTCGGCAGCCGGATCCTGGTGGAGCCGGGCCAGCGCACCATCGGCGGCGAGACGGCGCTCGCCGAACTCCCCCAGGGCAACTCATGAGCATGCGAACCACACCCGGCGTCCGGCTGCTGCCCAACGCGATCACCGTGTTGGCGATGTGCGCCGGACTGTCCGCGGTCCAGTTCGCCCTCAACGGCGCCCTGCCCGGCGCCATCGCCTCCATCGCGGTCGCCGCGGTGCTCGACGGCCTCGACGGGCGGATCGCCCGCCTGCTCGACGCCACGTCGAAGATGGGTGCCGAGCTGGACTCGCTGTCCGATGCGATGTCCTTCGGCGTCGCCCCGGCGCTGACGCTCTACGCCTGGCAGCTGCAGGACAACCGGATCGGCTGGGTCGCCGCGCTGATCTTCGCGGTGTGCATGGTGCTGCGCCTCGCGCGGTTCAACACGCTGCTGGACGACGCCGAGCAGCCCCCGTACGCCAAGGAGTTCTTCGTCGGCGTGCCCGCCCCGGCGGCCGGGCTGCTCGCGCTGCTGCCGATCACCCTCACCGCGCTCTTCGGCTACGAAGGCTGGTGGGCGGACCAGAACGTGGTGATGATCTGGATGGTGCTGGTCGCCGCGCTGGCCGTCAGCCGGGTTCCCACGCTGTCGCTGAAGACCGTCAAGGTGCCGCCGCGAGCGGTCGCGCCGCTGCTGGTGCTGGTGGCGCTGCTGGCGGCCGGGATCATCATGTTCCCGCTGTTCTCGCTGGCCATCGCCATGGCGCTCTACCTGCTGCACGTGCCGTACGCGATCTACCGGCACAACTGGCTGGCCAAACACCCGGAGGCGTGGAGCGCCCCGCCGCGCGAGCGGCGCGCGATCCGCCGCCGCACCCAGCGCCGCATCGGCCTCCGCCCGCCGCTGCGCCGCAGCGTGGCGGGCGCGGCGCGCCGGGTCCGCCGCCGCTCCAGCCACCCGAGCGGCCCCCGCCGCAGCTGGCGCCGCCTCGAGCTCCGCCGCCACCGCAACGACACCAACCGCTGACCCGCGATTTCAATGGAAATCAGATGTCTGATTTCCATTGAAATCGCGCAAGTTCTCCACAACGAACCCCAGTTGTCCACACCCTCCGGTGTGTCCGGCGCCCGACACACCGGAGGTCCACAGTTTCAATTGAAACTGTGATCCGCCGTGGGTGGGATTTACAGTTTCAATTGAAACTGTGGTTCCTGGTGCGCACGGCGGAGTGAAGGGGACCGTTCCTCCGCGGCGCGAGGCCGGTGGTTCAGGGGTGATCTGGCGGTTCCGAGACCCGCTTGTGGGATGGCCGTGCTCGGGCCGTGGCGCGGTTAAGCTCGCGGGGTGCCGTCGATTGCGTTGACCGCTCGGGTTTCTCCCTCCGCCAAGGACACTCGACGCGGGGTGGTGCGGTTGCACCCCGAAGTCCTCGATGCGTTGGGGTTGAGGCCCTGGAACGCCGTGCAGCTCACCGGGGCGCGGGCGACTGTGGCGCTCGCCGCTGCGGCTGAGGCCGGTAGCCCGACCGGCGTGCTGTTGCTCGACGACGTTGCGCTGATGAACCTGGGGCTCGCTGAAGGTGCCGAGGTCGTCGTCTCCCCGGTGCAGGTCACCGCTGCGAAGCGGGTGGTCGTCTCCGGGTCTCAGATCGCGCGGGCCACCGTTGCGCCGGAAACGTTGCGGCTGGCGCTGACCGGGAAGGTCTTCGGCACCGGGGACACCGTTTCGCTGCTGCCGCAGGACGTCGCGCCGAGCGCCACGGCGAACGCGGGCGAGGTGCGGCGCAAGCTGTCCAACGCCATCGGCTTGACCTGGACCAACGAGCTGATCACCATCGCGGCCACCGAACCGGCCGGAGCCGTCGCCGTCCAACCGTCCACAGTGGTCGAATGGCGCGACGGCAGCAGCCCGCAACCCGCCGCTCAGCCCGTCCCCGCCGCACCGCCCGCCCCAGTGCAGCAGCCCACCGAACCGACGGTGCCGGTCGCGGATCTGGTCGGCTCCCGCGACACCGCGAAGCGCCTGAGCGAATGGCTGCGCCTGGCCTTCGACCAGCCTGAACTGCTGCGCCGCCTCGGCGCCGAACCGCACCTAGGCGTGCTGCTCAGCGGTCCGTCCGGCGTCGGCAAGGCGACGCTGGCCCGGGCGGTCACCGCCGACATCGGCGCCGAGCTGGTCGAACTCGCCGCACCGAGCATCGCGGCGCTCGAACCGGGCATGGCGGCGAAGCGCCTGCAAGAAGCGATCGACCGCGCCACCAGCGCCCAAGGCAACCGAGTCCTGCTGCTGACCGACGTGGAGAGCCTGCTGCCGGGCACCGAGCCGCCGCCGCTGGCCACCGTTGCGCTGGACGCGATCCGCGGCGCGATCGGTACCGATCGGCTCGCCGTGGTCGTCACCAGCTCCCAGCCGCAGGCCATCGACCCCAGGCTGCGCGAACCCGGCGTCGTCGACCGGGAGTTGACGCTCGGACTCCCGGACGACGCCATCCGAACCGACCTGCTGCGGGTGCTGCTGCGCAACGCCCCGCTGGCCGACGACGTGCAGCTGTCCGAGGTCGCCGAGCGCGCACCGGGCTTCGTCGTCGCGGACCTCGTCGCACTGTGCCGGGAAGCCGCCGTCGGCGCGGCACTGCGCCACCAGGACGACGTCGCCGACGCACGCATCCGCCAGCAGGACCTGCTGGACGCACTGGCCTCGGTCCGTCCGATCTCGATGTCCACATCGGACAACCTGCAGACCGGCGGCCTGACCCTCGACGACGTCGGCGACATGACCGAGGTCAAGCAGTCCCTCACCGAAACGGTGCTCTGGCCGCTGCAATACCCGGACTCCTTCACCCGCCTCGGCGTGGAACCCCCGCGCGGCGTCCTGCTCTACGGCCCACCGGGCTGCGGCAAAACGTTCCTGGTCCGAGCCCTGGCCGGCAGCGGACGGCTCAACGTCCTCGCGGTCAAAGGCGCAGAACTGATGGACAAGTGGGTCGGCGAGTCCGAGCGAGCGGTCCGCGAACTGTTCCTCCGCGCCGCCAACGCCGCCCCAGCACTGGTGTTCCTCGACGAGGTCGACGCACTGGCACCCCGCCGTGGTCAGTCCTCGGACTCCGGCGTAGCCGACCGCGTAGTCGCCGCCCTGCTCACCGAGCTCGACGGCGTCGAGCCGATGCGCGACGTCGTAGTCCTCGGCGCAACGAACCGCCCAGAACTGGTCGACCCAGCGCTACTCCGCCCAGGCCGTCTAGAACGCCTCGTCTACGTCCCCCCACCAGACACCGAAGCCCGCGAAGCAATCCTTCGCGCAGCCGCCAAGAACACCCCACTAGCGTCCGATGTGGACATCCCGGCCCTAGCAGCCGACCTGGACGGCTACTCAGCAGCGGATTGCGCAGCCCTGATCCGCGAAGCAGCCCTTACGGCAATGCGCGAATCCCTCTCCGCAGCCGAGGTCTCAGCAATCCACCTGGCCAAGGCCCGCTCCGCGGTCCGCCCGTCCCTCGACCCCGCCCAACTCGCAACCCTCGAGTCCTACGCCCAATCCCACCGCCCCTGATCGAGCGGTCCTGAACGCGATGAAGGGCACCTTCAGGCAGTTCAACCCCGTGGCGCGAAGCGCCTCCTTGGGGGGCGGTGGTCGGGCGACGGGTGGGCACCGTGGCGCGAAGCGCCTCCTTGGGGGCCGGTGGTCGGGCGACGGGTGGGCTTGCTAGAAGGTGCCCTTCACCAGGCACTCGATCCGGGGTTACTTCGCGGCGGAGGGGCCCTTGTAGTCGTTGGTGATGATCGCGATCAGACCGGGTGTGGCGTCCTGGATGCCGTCGAAGCGGGGTTCCGCGCGGGCGTCGAAGCGGGCTGCGACGTCCTTGGCCTGCGCTTCCTCCGGGGTGCCCGGGCGGAAGTAGACCGTGGTCGTCGGGATGAGGCCCGCCGAGTAGTTGCCCACCTCGGGCACGTCGTAGCCGACCTTCCGGAAGTCCTCCGCGGCTCGGTTCGCCAGGCCGCTGATCGTGCTGTTGTTGTAGACCCGCACCACGATCTGCTCAGTTCCCTGACCGGAACCGTTCGGCGTGCCGGGGCGCTGCTGGTGCTGCTGTCCCGGCGGAGGCGGCGGCTGCTGGCCGTCCTGCCCGGGCGGCTGGCCGTTCTCGCCGGTCGGCGGCAGCGGTGCGGACTGCTGGTCTTCGGGCTTCTGCTCCAGGTCAGAGCCGCCCGGCACCGGGGGCGGCGGTTGCACCAGCGACGACTTCGCAGGGTAGTTCCCCGGCTCGGGGGGCAGCTGTTGAGCGGAGTTCGACGTGTCGCCGCCGGAGAACAGCGTGGCGACGCCGATGGCGCCCGCGATCACACCGGCCCCGATCAATCCGTAGCCGACGATCTTGGCCTTGGCGGGTCCGGCGGATTCCCCTGAAGTCATCAGTGCAACTCGATTCCCAGTCGTTGAGCGGCCCGTGCGCGCTGCCGAGCCGCCCGTGCCTTGCGCAGCCGTTTGATCAGCATAGGGTCCTCCCGAAAAGCTGCAGGACTGTCCAGCAACGCGTTCAGCACCTGGTAGTACCGAGACGCCGACATGTCGAACAGCTCCCGGATCGCCTGCTCCTTCGCGCCCGACCGCTTCCACCACTGCGCTTCGAAGGCCAGCACCCCGCGCTCCCGGTCGGTCAGCGCCCCGGTCGGCAGCGGCTCCGGCTCCGGTTCGGGTGCAACGACCGGTTCAGCGGCGGGCTCAGGCACCGGTGGTTCCGCCAGCCGCAAACGCCGTCCCTCCGGCGATCTCTGCTGTTCCTGCAGGCGGGCCAACTGCTCGCACTGACGAGCGATCTCCTGCGCGGTCAGCATTTGGGCGGCGTCCATCCGACTCCTCGCCTCGCGATCCGGGCCTTCGGCGCGTTCGCGGAATCACATGGTTGTGATTCCGCCCCTGATTACACCATGCCCAGATTCGCGACGGGTGCTGATCGGACCAGCGGGTACCGGAAAAGAGCACCCCGAACCGACGGCCGGGCTTACCGATAAAGTCCCGCTCATGGCTGTTCACCCGATCTGCGTCTACGGCGACCCGGTGCTGCACAATCCCACGCGCCCGGTGGAGCACTTCGACGAGGAGCTGCGCACCCTCGTCGAGGACATGTTCGAGACGATGGCCGCCGCGAACGGGGTCGGGCTCGCGGCCAACCAGATCGGCGTCGACCTGCGGCTTTTCGTGTACGACTGCCCCGACGACGAGGGCGTCCAGCACCGCGGTGTCATGGTGAACCCGGAGCTGACCACCTCGGAGATCCCGGAGTCGATGCCGGACCCGGACGAGGACTGGGAGGGCTGCCTGTCGGTGCCCGGCGAGTCCTACCCGACCGGCCGCGCGAGCTGGGCGAAGGTCACCGGGTCCGATGTGGACGGCAAGCCGATCGAGGTCGAGGGCACCGGATTCTTCGCCCGCTGCCTCCAGCACGAGACCGACCACTTGGACGGCTACGTCTACCTGGACCGCCTGATGGGCCGCCACAAGCGAGCCGCGAAGAAGATGATCAAGCGCAACGAATGGGGAGTCCCCGGCCTCTCCTGGGACCCGGCCGAACACGGCGACCCCTTCGCCGAAGACGAAGACTGATCAGAAGTCCTTGGTGTCCAAGGTGAAGCCGAACGGCTCGGGCAACTCGACCGGTTCGCCAAAAGCGACGCGATGTTGGTGAAGGTAGCGACCATCAGTCGGCTGCGAGAACAGCGTCACCGTCGGACCATCCAGTGCAAAGCGGTCGATCAAGAGGTACAAGGGAACGCCCGCCTGCCCATAACCCCAGAGTTTCCTCGTGCGGTCATCGTCTGCGTTGCCTTGTGACGTGATCTCCACGACCATCAACGCCTTGTCCGCAGAGAGCGAGCTCCGTCCCTTGGGAACGTCGCACCGAGGAATCACCACGACATCAGGCGTGCACAAGCTCTTGCGCTGCGGGATCTTGATTCCGAAGGTTTGAAAGATGGCCCAATCCTTGGGAACCGCCATCCGCAGTTCTCCGTGAACAAGGTCCGCAATCAGGTTATGCGTGGATCCCGGCGGCGGCGTCATCACAATCCTTCCTTCGATGATCTCCGCGCGCCAAGCCGCATTGGGAAGGTCGATGTTCTCCCAAACCTCGACCAATTCTTCCCAAGTGGCGGTTTCGAACGCCGGGGCGGCAGCCATAGCGCGGTCACCTCCTGTATCGATGTCGTAACACACCGTACTCACCACCCCTGACAATGTTGCGATCACCCTGGTCACGAGCCTAACGGCAAACCGGCCCGCCGTCATCGGGATGAACGGGGGTTGGCAGCGCTGCCGGGTCCGGCTAGCCTCTGGCAGCGACAAACGAAGACCGCGGGAGCTCGCACCAACAGCGGGCTGAGAGGGCGGCTGGAGAACTCCGGGGCCGCCGACCGCATGAACCTGACCGGGTAATGCCGGCGTAGGGAGTGGATTGGCAATGGCCGACGCGCGTCCGAACACGTCCGAGAACGCCAGCGAGATCACCACCGGGGCCATCAACGGCTCACGAAAGGTGTTCCGCAGCACCGAATCCGGCCTGCAGGTGCCATTCCGCCGCATCCAGCTGACCAACGGCGAACACCTCGACGTGTACGACACCTCCGGGTCCTATACCGACGATAACGACACCATTGACGTCCACAGTGGACTTCCTCGGATGCGAGCGGGGTGGACCGACGGGAGGGAGCACCGGACCCAGCTGGGCTGGGCCAAATCCGGTGCCATCACACGGGAAATGGAGTACATCGCCACCCGCGAAGGCGTCTCCCCCGAGTTCGTCCGGGACGAGGTGGCCAGCGGCCGGGCGGTGATCCCGGCCAACCGCTGCCACCCGGAGAGCGAGCCGATGATCATCGGCAAGAACTTCCTGGTCAAGGTCAACGCCAACATCGGCAACTCCGCGGTGACCTCCTCGGTCGAGGAGGAGGTGGAGAAGATGGTGTGGGCCACCCGTTGGGGCGCCGACACCGTCATGGACCTGTCCACCGGCAAGCGCATCCACGAGACCCGCGAGCGCATCCTGCGCAACTCCCCGGTGCCGATCGGCACCGTGCCGATCTACCAGGCGCTGGAGAAGGTCAACGGTGATCCGGCCGCGCTGACCTGGGAGATCTACCGGGACACCGTGATCGAGCAGTGCGAGCAGGGCGTGGACTACATGACCGTGCACGCCGGGGTGCTGCTGCGCTACGTGCCGCTGACCGCCCAGCGCGTCACCGGCATCGTCTCCCGCGGCGGCTCGATCATGGCCGCCTGGTGCCTGGCGCACCACCGCGAGAGCTTCCTGTACACGCACTTCAGCGAGCTGTGCGAGATCCTGCGCGACTACGACGTCACGTTCTCGCTCGGTGACGGCCTTCGGCCCGGCTCCATCGCCGACGCCAACGACCGCGCGCAGTTCGCCGAGCTGGAAACCCTCGGCGAGCTCACCCACATCGCCCGCGAGCTCGACGTGCAGGTGATGATCGAGGGCCCCGGCCACGTGCCGATGCACAAGATCGCGGAGAACGTGCGGCTGGAGGAAGAGCTGTGCGGTGAGGCTCCGTTCTACACGCTCGGACCGCTGACCACCGATATCGCGCCCGCCTACGACCACATCACCTCCGGCATCGGAGCGGCGATGATCGCCCAGGCCGGCACCGCGATGCTCTGCTACGTCACGCCCAAGGAGCACCTCGGCCTGCCCAACCGCGACGACGTCAAGACCGGCGTGATCACCTACAAGATCGCCGCGCACGCCGCCGACCTGGCCAAGGGCCACCCGCGAGCGCAGGAACGCGACGACGCGTTGTCCAAGGCCCGCTTCGAGTTCCGCTGGACCGACCAGTTCAACCTGTCCCTCGACCCGGACACGGCCAAGGCCTTCCACGACGAGACCCTGCCCGCCGAACCGGCCAAGACGGCGCACTTCTGCTCCATGTGCGGCCCGAAGTTCTGCTCCATGAAGATCACCCAGGACGTCCGCAAGTTCGCCGAAGAACGCGGCCTGACCAGCGTCGAAGCGATCGAGGCCGGCATGCGGGAGAAGTCCGAGGAGTTCTCCGGCGCGGGCGGCAAGGTCTACCTGCCCCTCGCCGACTGAATCCGCTGGTCACCAACCGTGAGTGCTTCGGGCTGTTCTGGCAGCCCAAGCACTCACGGGGGATGACCTGGGCAAATGGGCGTCCGTACCCAGGTGGATCGGTCGGATTGGGGCCGTAACATGAAGTGGATGCACGAGATCTCGGCGGAGCACGAAGCACGGCCCGCGAACGACACCGCCCCTCCGACCGCGCTGACCATCGCCGGTTCGGACTCCGGGGGCAGCGCCGGGATGCACGCCGACCTGCGCGCGTTCTTCTCCTGCGGAGTGCACGGGATGACCGCCGTCACCGCGGTGACGGTGCAGAACACCGTCGGCGTGACCGGGCTGGTGGAGATCCCGCCGGAGACCGTTGCCGCGCAGGTCGACGCGGTGGCCTCCGACATCGGCGTGGACGCCGCCAAGACCGGGGTGCTCGCCTCCGCGGCGACCATCGAGGCGGTGCTGGAGGTCTGCGACAAGCACGGCATCGGCCGCGGCGGGCGCACGCCGTTCGTGGTGGACCCGGTCGCCGCTTCCCGCAGCGGTGAGCCGCTGCTGCGGGAGGACGCACTGGACTCGCTGCGCAACGAGGCCTTCCCGCGCGCTTCCCTGGTGACCCCGAACCTCGACGAGGTGCGGCTGCTGACCGGCATCGACGCGCGCACCCGCGCCGATCTGCTGGACGCGGCCAAGGCGATCTACGACTTCGGCCCCGAGTGGGTGCTGATCAAGAGTGGTCACCTGGAAGACGACCCGGAGTGCATCGACCTGCTCTTCGACGGCTCCGAGGCCATCCCGCTACCTGGCCCGCGCTATGCCACTGTGCACACCCACGGCGCTGGGGACGTCTTCGCTTCAGCGATCACCGCGGCGCTCGCAAAGGGCGCCTCGATGCCTGACGCGGTGCGCAGCGGCAAGCGGTTCGTCACGCGCAGCGTGTCGCACGCCTACCCGCTCGGCGCCGGTGTCGGGCCGGTGTCGACCTTCTGGCGGGTCAGCCCGAGGTCGTTCTGACGATCTGACGCTCCCCAAGATGACCCCTAATAGAGTGATTTCCATCCCGGATCTGTAACCCGAATGGTGTGCCTCGTCGACAAACTAGGTAAGAAGCGCGTAATCCGGAGGATCGCACGCCCTCGTGGCGCGCGGTGCGCTGCGCGCTGTGCGAACGACGATGACAGGGGTTTTCGACAGCGTGGCTAAATCCGTCTCGACTGCTAAGTCGGCGTTGGCCCGGGCCCGGCAGCGACTGCTGGCAACCGAGGCAGGGGCACCCGACCCCCGACAGCGCCAGTACGCCGTGCTGGTGCTGATCGCGGTGGTCGCCGGGACGGCGGTCGGCTGGCTGTTCGAACTGCAGACCCCTGCGCTGCTGGCCGGGCTGACCGCGGTGCTCGCGCTGGTCGCCACCGGCGGCCAGTCGCTGCGCTCGGACCTGCGGCGGTTCGTCTGGTTCACCCCGGCCCTGGTGCTGGTGATGGCCGTGGGGCCGCTGCTGACCAACATCCCGGTGCTGGCCGGGCTGGTGGTGGCGGTCGTGGTCTTCGGCACCGGCATGCTGCCCGCGCTCGGCGAGCACTACCGCGTCGGCGGGCAGACCTTCGCCGCCGCGACCCTGGTGTCCACCACGACCGGCATCGGCAGCGACCAGCCAGCGTGGATGCTGCTGGCCGCAGCTGCCTCAGGCGCGGTGTTCGCCTTGGTGCTGCGGGTGATCAGCGGACTGAGCGATCCCGGCCGGGCCACTCGGGTGGCGGTCGCGCGGACGCTGCTCGAACCCGGCCCCGGTGTCGTGGAGTCCGCGGCCGCCGCGTGGCGGGCCGACGGTTCCAGCACCTGGCTCGGCGAGGTGCTGGCCGGTGCTGCGCGCTTCCGCGCCGCGCGCGAGACGCTGCTCGCGCAGGCCGCGCAGAGCGATCGAATCGAGGCCGGACGGCTGGAGCAGATCGTCGCGGAAGCCGACCAGGTCGCCGCGGAGCTGGCCCGGGCGGTACGTTCCCGCGCCTGCACCGGACTTCCCCACGCGGCGCGCCGCACCCCAGCAGAGGCCGTGCTGGCCCGCGGTGGACGGCAGGACCTGCCGGACGCCGTGCAGGGCATCAACCAGGGTCTCGAGCGGATCCGGGCGACCGTGGTCCGTCGCGTCGAGACGCCGCTGCCGCCGCAGGCGCCCGGCGCTACCCGGGAGCGGCTGATCGGCGCGGTGCGCGCGCACCTGTCGTTCCGGTCGTCGCTGTTCCGGCACGCGCTGCGCTGCACGGCTGCGGTCGCCGTCGGCATGGTGATCGTGCTGCTGGTGGGCGATCCTTCTGCGTCGAGCCTGCTGCTCGCGCTGTACGTGGTGCTGCAGCCCGCGGCCCGCGACAGCATGACCGGCGCGCTGGAGCGCACCGGTGGCGCGGTGCTGGGCGTGACCGCGCTGGCTCTGCTGATCACGTTGCTGCCCGGCGCGTTCCTGCTGGTGCCGCTGGTGATCGGCGGGATGCTGCTGAGCATGCAGCGGCTGCGCACCGAGTACCAGACGCTGCTGGGCTGCCTGATCGTGATCACCGTCGTGGACCAGGCGATGCGGCTGGAGCGGCCGCTGGTGAACGTCGGGATCAGCTTCGCCGCGAACACCGCGGTCGGCGCCGCCATCGCGCTGATCGTCGGCTACGTCGCGTACCTGGTGCTGCCCAGCAGCATCTTGCCGGACGTGCGGGGCGCGGTGCGCTCGACGGTGTGGGCGGTGTCCGAGCTGCTGCGCAGCGTCCGGGCGGCCGGTCAGGGCGCCGACCTGCCCACGGCACTGCAGGCGGCGAATGTGTTGGCGCTGCGGCGAACTCAGGACCTGCTGGGCATGCCGGCGCTGCTGGACGGCACGGGCGAGGAGACCGACGACGACCGAGCGACGCGGGACGCGGCGATCGCGCTGGCCGCGCTGCGCCAGGACGTCGCGACGTTGGCGTTCCGGCCGGAGGCCGAGCAGGCGGTGGCGGTTCCGGCGTTGCGCGCGGTGGACGACCTGCTGGGTAGCAAGCCTTCGGCGAAGATTCCGGACGTGCCTGAGGGCAGTGCGCCGGCGACCGAGCTCCTGGCTAGCTCCATGGTGGAGAACGCGCTGCACGCGCGTCAGGCGATCGACCGGACCTTCGGCTACGACAACCCGTGGAAGAGCTACACGATCTCGTTCTTCCGCCCGGAGCGCCACCACATCCACTGAGCCACAGACGTCCTCGTCCGGTCCCCGGTACGCAATTTTAAATGAGGTTTTTCCAGGCTCGTTTTGCGTGGCGGTGCGGGTGGCGGAACCTCAGACGCCGCCTGGCTGCGGGATCCTGTTTTTATGTATGCCAAATACACGGCAAACGGGCTGCCCTCGCCAGGCGACGTCTGAGAACCCGCGGCGGTGCAAGTTGCGAGAGTGGGCTATGCGCCTGCGGCGCATGCGACCCTCGCCGCGCGGTGCCGGTCGTGCTTCGCGGCCACCAGCCAGACAGGATGAAAAGAGCTCAATGGAAATCAGACGTCTGATTTCCATTGAAATTGCGGAAGTTCTCCACAGGACCCGGGACCTGTCCACAGGTGTGTCGGGGTCCCGACACACCGTGGAACCACAGTTTCAATTGAAACTGTAAATCCCAGCCACGGGCGATCACAGTTTCAATTGAAACTGTGGTGTGGGGACTCGGTGCGTCGGGGTCCTGACACGCCGTTGGGCTCTTGCGGGCGGGGTCAGCTCATGGGGTGGCCTGGGCTGGAGGCTTCTGCCCAGAAGCGCTTGGGGATTCGGCCCGCTAGGGACGCGAGGCGGCCTCCTTCGACCGCTGCTCTCATGGCCGCTGCCATGCGTTCTGGGTCTTGGGCTCGGGTGACTGCTGTGGCCAGGAGGACCGCTGAGCAGCCGAGTTCCATTGCCAGCGCTGCGTCCGAGGCTGTGCCGATGCCTGCGTCGAGGACGATCGGCACCGAGGCTCGGGAGACGATCATCTCGATGTTGTGCGGGTTTCGGATGCCCAGGCCGGTTCCGATCGGCGAGCCCAGGGGCATCACCGCCGCGCAGCCGATCTCCTCCAGCTTCAGCGCCAGCACCGGGTCGTCGTTGGTGTAGGCCAGGACCACGAAGCCCTGGTCGACCAGCTGCTCGGCGGCGTCCAGCAGCTCCAGCGGGTCGGGTAGCAGGGTGTCGTCGTCGGCGACGACCTCCAGCTTGACCCAGTTCGTCTCCAGCGCCTCGCGCGCCAGCTGCGCGGTCAGCACCGCTTCGGCCGCCGTCCGGCAGCCCGCCGTGTTCGGCAGCGCTTCGATGCCGAGCTTGCGCAGCAGGTCGAGCACGCCGGTGCCGCCACCGGCGTCCGCACGGCGCATCGCCACGGTGGTCAGCTCGGTGCCGGATGCGATCAGCGCTCGTTCCAGGACGGCGAGGTTCGTCGCCCCACCGGTCCCGGTGATCAGCCGCGAACCGAACTCGCGACCGGCGATCACCAACGGGTCGTCCATGTCACCCTCCTTGCACTGCGGTGAGGACCTCGATCGTGGCCTCGGGGTTCAGCTCGGTCTCCAGCCAGCTCGCGCGCGGCACCACCGCACCGTCCACGGCCACCGCCACACCCCGGTCCGGCACTCCGAACTCCGCGAGCACCGCGGCGAGCACGGCGCCGTCGGCGACCTGCTGCCGTTTCCCGTTGATCACGACGTTCACTGCTGTCCTCCCAATCGGCTCGGATCGGTGGTCTTGATCAGCGCGTCGGGTTCGTCGCCGCGCAGCAGCGCGAGCACCGCGTCCACGGTCACCGGGGCGAGCAGGAACCCGCCGCGGTGGTGCGCGGTGGCGGCCAGCACGCCCGGCTCCAGCCAGCCGAGCACCGGCAGGTTGTCGTCGGTGCTGGGCCGCAGCCCGGCCTTGGCCTCGACCAGCTGGTACTCGGCGATGCCCGGCATCACCTGCTCGGCGTCGGCGATCAGGTCGCGCACTCCGCCGAGGGTGACTTCGGTGTCGAACCCGACCTCGTACTGGGTGGCGCCGAGCACCAGTCCCCCGTCGTCGCGCGGCACCAGGTAGACCGGGCGGCCGTGCACGGGACCGCGAACGGTGCGGCTCGGCGGCGGCAGCGCAGTGGTCCGTGCGCGGAGACGCAGGATTTCGCCCTTCACCGGGCGGATCCGATCGCGCAGCGCGGGGTGCAGAGAACCGGAGTGCGCGCCTGCGGCGATCACCGCAACATCGCAGTCCACAGTGGAATCTTCGAGCTCCACCGCGCCCTCGCGGACGCTTTTCGCCGCTGCTGCGACGAATTCGACCCCGGCAGCCGTCGCCGCAGCTCGCAACGCGGCCAACGCCAAGCGGTTGTCGACCGCGAGATCTCCCGGAACTTCGAGGCCACCGCGCACCGCGGGCCCCAAGGACGGTTCGAGCCGCCGCGCCTCCCGGCCCGAAAGCCGAGTCACCGTGCGGCCCTGACGGGACAGGTATTCGGCCAGTTCGTCCAGCTCCGCGCGATCCGCGCTGTCCACGCCGACCACGAGGGTGCCCTCGCGGCGCAGCCCGGACGGCAGACCGGACGTGCGGCTCAGCTCCTCGGCGAAATCGGGCCAGCGTTCCAGCGACGCGCTGCCCAGCTCGAGCAGCTCCTCCTCGCCGGGCCAGGCCTCGGCGATCGGCGCCAGCATTCCACCCGCCACGAAGGACGCACCGGACGCCGGTGCTGGATCGACCAACTGCACTCGATGCCCGGCGGCCGCTGCGCGCCAGGCGACGGACAACCCGATCACTCCACCGCCGACAACGACGACGTGCTCGGTTCGTTCTTCAGACAACTCCACGCTCCCTGCGCCGGCATGACCCGGATCAGGTTCGACGGTCGGGGCCAACGCCCCCTCTCAGCCCGCTACCGGGCTCCCGTGCTCACCGCTTTACACCGTACCTGCCGAGTACGCCGGCTCCGAGCCCGCATTCGCGCGCGCAGCAGAGCTACCCTGTGGGGCATGCCTGGAATGGACGGCTTCGGCATCCGCGCCCGCCTCAACGAGGCGCGGCTCTACCTGTGCACCGACGCCCGCACCGAACGCGGTGATCTCGCGGAGTTCGTGGACGCCGCGCTGGCCGGCGGCGTGGACATCGTGCAGCTGCGCGACAAGCAGCCCGGTGGCGCACCGCTGGAGGCGCGCCACGAGCTGGCGGCCCTGGAGGTGCTGGCCGAGGCGTGCGTGCGGCACGGCGCCCTGCTGGCGGTCAACGACCGCGCGGACATCGCGCTGGCCGCAGAGGCCGACATCCTGCACCTGGGGCAGGACGACCTGCCGGTGGACATCGCGCGGCGCATGATCGGCGAGCACATCGCGATCGGTCGCTCCACGCACGACGTAGTGCAGGCCGACGCCGCAGCGGCCGAGGCGGGCGTGGACTACTTCTGCACCGGCCCGGTGTGGACGACCCCGACCAAGCCGGGGCGCCCGGCGGCCGGGCTCGAGCTGGTCAAGCACGCGGCGGAGCACCGCGGGCACGGCCGACCGTGGTTCGCCATCGGCGGCATCGGCCCGGACAACCTCGACGAAGCGCTGAAGGCGGGCGCGGAGCGCGTCGTGGTGGTGCGAGCCATCACCGAAGCCGAAGACCCCCGCGCAGCAGCCCGAGAACTCCGCAACCGCCTCCCCTGACCAGCAGGGTCACCCCTGCCCACGAAGCGACCCCCGGTTGGGCTTGGGTACCGGGGGTCGCTTCGCGTGCGGGATGGATCAGCGGGTGAGCAGGGTCAGGCCGTAGGCCGAGAGGATCGGGTTGACCGGCTGGAAGTAGGTCGTTCCGCCGGAGCTGCAATCGCCCGAACCGCCCGAGGTGGTGCCCTGGGCCTGGTCGTCGGAGATGTACGGGCCGCCCGAGTCACCGGGCTCGGCGCAGACGTTGGTGCGGGTCAGGCCCGTCACGGTGCCCTGCGGGTACTGAACGGTCTGGTTCTTGGCCTCGACCGATCCGCAGTGCCAGCCCGTGGTCGAGCCCGAGCGGCAGAGCGACGCACCCTCGGCCGACTCGGTGGAGCCGGCGACGTCGACGGCGGTGCCGTCGTAGCGGTTCACCTGCGGTTCCGGAGTGTCGGAGCTGACGCTCACCCAGGCGTAGTCGTTGCCGGGGAAGGTCGAGTCCTCGAACTTCCCGTCGGGCTGGGACGTGGTCGCACCGGCCTGACCGCAGTGGCCCGCGGTCACGAACCCGCCCTGCACGGAGAACCCGACCGAGCAGCGGGTGTTGCCGCCGATGTAGTAGGCGTTGCCGCCGACCACGGCGTAGGTGCGCGGGTTCTCCATGGATTCGACGACGCGCACGGCCTCGGTGAGAACGCCCGTGACCTGCACGAACTGGGCTGCCTGGGACGCGGATCCGGGCCGGGTGGTGATGACGACCGTGTTCTCCCGGGCCTGGGCGTACCAGCCCGAGACCGCCTTCGGGGCGATGCTGCTGTTCCTGTTGAGCCCGGCCACCACGTCGTTGAGCTGCTCGATGGTGAAGTCGGCCTTCTTCGGCACGGCGCCCGCCGCGCGCACCTCGTCGAAGCGTGCTTCGTCGGTGGTCAGGACGACGAGCTTGCCCTGCGAGGCGTCGAAGTAGGAGCCGCCGTAGGTACCGGCCAGCGATCGGCTCAGCATCTGCTCCGCGCGGGTCGCGATGGATTCCTGATCAAGCCGCTGCAGCGCTTGGTCCCGGGTCAGCCCCAGGTCGCGCCGCATCGCGTCGAGCTGGGTGACCGCCGGGGTTTCCGGCGGGGCGGATCCGGTCGCGGTGGCAGGCATGGTGAGCGCGGCCACCGTCCCAGCTGCCAGCACCACGGTCCCGGCCACCCGGGCCGCGAGTCTGCGCTTCATCTGATGTCTCCTCTTGTGAGCTGGATCTCGCAACCCCCGTCGCGCGATCCAGTATCAGAGGGCTACACCAGTCCCACATCCACCTCTTGCCCCATCAGGCACGAAATTCGGCCTGATCGAGGTAGCCCAATAGTCGTTCCTGCGAACGGTTTTCAGAGTTCAGCCCAGCTAGACCCGTGAGCGCTTCGGGCCGCTGGAACGGCCCGAAGCGCTCACGGGTACCGGAGCTCAGTCCATCCGGGGGTCGTTGAACAGGCCCGTCGGAGGCGCCGTTTCGGTCGGCTGCTCCGTCTGGGTCTGCTGCTCGGTCGGCCGCTGCTCCGTCGTCGGCGGCTGCGTCGGCCGCTGAGTCGGGGTCTGCTCCGTCGACGGCGGCTGGGTGGGCGGCGGCGTCGGCTGGACCTCGGTGCTCGGCGCCGACTCGCGGGTGGTGGTCTCCGCGGGCTTCTCGACCTCGGTCGTCGGCGGCGGCGCCACCTCCTCCCGGGGCTGACGGTCCAGCACGCGGCCGACCGTCGTGCCGCTCTCCCCGCCTGACAGCGGGCGGCCGGTGAGACTCTCGAAGCCGGTGACGACCAGCATGGCCAGCCCGAACGTCACCACGCAGCTGACCACAGCCATCACCCAGCGCTGCCGGACCTTGCGCCGGTCGACCGGGGCCGGGGATTCCACCGGGGCTTCCACCTTCGCGGTCGCGTCCGCGGCCAGCACCGCGGTCGACAGGTTGATCCGCTTGGTGCCCTCGGAGTCGACGACCTGCTCACCGCCGGGCCACTGCTGCACGCCGGGCTTGAAGTGGATCCGGCGCGTCGCCTCCTCCGTCGCTGGCTTGGCCGAGTCGACCTTGCGCGTCGCGTCCAGCGAGAGGACGCGCGTGGTCTCCCCCAACGCCTTGCGGGCCTGCTCCGTCGCCTCGCGGGTCTCCTCGGACGACTTGCGGACCCCCGCCATCTTGCGCAGCTCCGTAGGCAGCTGGCGGGCGTGGGCTCGGGTGGCGCGCTTGGCCTTCACCGCCGCGACCAGCGCCTTGTCCCGGGCGTTCTCGAACGAGCGCTGGTACAGCGCGCCGCCGACGGTGATGATCACGCTGGTCATGCCAGCGCCGATCACGGTGCCCGCGACCCCGAGCCGAGAACCCAGGAACGCCGCCGTCACCGACGCGGTGGCCGCCCCCGCGACCTGCGCCGGCTTGATGTCGATCTTCTTGTCCTTCTGCTCCTCGTCCGAGTCCTGCTCGTCCGGCTGATCCGCTTTCTGCCTGACCATGGCTCCCACGCACTCAGAACGCACTCTCTCCAGAACGAAGAACGGCCGACGGCGTGGCTTTTCTCCTGATCAGCGCGTTTCGTGAGTACTCCCACTCGGCGTAACGCCAGAAGGGCACCCCGCGGCGGGGTGCCCTTCTCGACGGCGTTGCGGCGGCAGTGCTCAGCTCGGCGGGTTCAGGCGGGCGACGAACTTGTACCGGTCGCCGCGGTAGATCGAGCGCACCCACTCCACCGGGCGCCCCTCGGTGTCGAAGGAGTGCCGGGACAGCAGCAGCATCGGCAGCCCCACCTCGGAGCCCAGCAGCTCCGCCTCCTCGGGGCTGGCCAGCGCGGTCTCTATCGTCTCCTCGGCGTGCCCCATCTCGACGTCGAAATTCTCGCGCAGCACCTGGTACAGCGATCCACCGGACTCCAGCTGACGGGTCAGCCCGCGGAACCGGGTCAGCGGCAGGTGGGTGGTTTCGATGGCCATCGGCTCACCGTCGGCCAACCGCAACCGGCGCAGCCGCAGCACGGTGGCGCTGGCCTTGGTCTCCAGCAGCGCCGCCAGCTCGGGGTCGGCCGGTTCCTCGACGACCTCCAGCAGGCGCGAGGTCGGCTGGCGCCCCTGCGCCCGCATGTCCTCGGTGTAGCTGCTCAGCTGCAGCCGCTGGGCGACCTTCGGCTTGGCCGCGAAGGTGCCCTTGCCCTGCACTCGCAGCAGCCGGCCTTCCACGGTCAGCTCGGCCAGCGCCTGGCGCACCGTGGTGCGCGAGACGTCGAACTCGGCGGCCAGCGATCGTTCGGTGGGGATGGGCGATCCGGGCGGCAGCGAGCGGAGCATGTCCAGCAGGTGCTGCTTGAGCCCCCAGTACTTCGGTTCGCGTTGCGCGCGCCCCGATGAGTCCGCCCCGCCGGACACGGACGTTTCGAGCATCGTTCCTCCTACCGCCACGAACCTTGCCGCCCCAGAAGCGTCGAAGTCGCCGCCTCGCCGAAGTCGTCCAGACCACCAGCATGCCCGAAGCGCGCTCCCCCGCTAGCGCCGCCGGGCCATCCGGGCCGGACAGCGATCTGCTCCCGAAGCTCAAGCCAGCCTTATGCGTGGATGAACAGTAACCCCAGGGACTCTTGACATCGGGTGTGCAACACCACAATCCTGACTCGCATTGGTCTACACCAAAAAGCCTTGCATCTCCGCGACGCCACGGAGGAAGGGGCGGAAATTGAAGATCTGGAGAGCGCTCGCAGGAACGCGATCATCACCAGCTTCCGCAAGCTCAACCTCGGCGAGCTCACCAGTGGCCGGGTCGCCTGGGCCGGTTTTGACAACTACGCGGAGGTCCTCGGCGGCGCGGACTTCTGGGTCATCGCGCTGCGAACCGTGGTGTCCACCGCCTGCATGGTAGCGGCCACGGTCGTCATCGCGCTGCTGATGCAGAACATCCCGGAAGTGCCGCGCGAAGGGCTAGCTCGGCGCGGCGGTCGTCGCAGTTCCGGGCGAGGATTGGCCGCACGACCAGTCCCGGCTACGATTGGTCTAGACCTCGATTCGAAGGGATGGGCCCGATGACCGCCACCCATGGCCATCACATGGCCGACGAGATTCGCCAGCAGCCCGCGATCTTCGCCGACCTGCTGGCCGCCCGGGACGCGATCGCCCAGGTCGCGGCGACCGTCGCGGAGCGCCGCCCGCGGTTCGCGCTGCTCGCCGCGCGCGGCTCCAGCGACCACGCCGCGCTCTACGCGAAGTACCTCATCGAGAACCTGCTGGAACTGCCCGCCGGCCTGACCTCGCCGTCCACCACCACGCTGTACGGCGCGCAGCCAGACCTGACCGACGTGCTGCTGGTATCGGTGAGCCAGAGCGGCGGCTCGCCGGACCTGCTGGAGGTCACCGAGTCCGCCCGCAAGCAGGGCGCGCTGACCGTCGCGGTCACCAACACCTCCGACTCCCCGCTGAACTCTGCCGCCGAGCTGTCGGTGGACGTCCGAGCGGGCCGCGAGCAGGCGGTCGCGGCGACCAAGACCTACGGCGCCACGATGCTGGCGCTCTACCTGCTGATCGACGCGATCCGCGGCGGCACCGGCGAACAGGCGGCGAAGCTGCCGGAGCTGGCCGAAACGACCCTGTCGACCAGCCAGCAGGCGGTGGACGAAGCGGTCGGCCGCTACCGCTTCCTGGAGCGGATGGTCACCACGGCCCGCGGCTACTCCCTGGCGACGGCCCACGAAGCGGCCCTGAAGCTGGCCGAAACCAGCTACCTCTCGGCCCGCTCCTACAGCGGCGCGGACCTCCTCCACGGCCCTGTCGCAGCAGTCGACGAAGACACCGCAGTCCTCGCACTGGCCAGCCAGGGACTCGGCGGCGCGGCGATGCGCGAACCGCTGGAAGCGGTGGCCCAGCGCGGCGCGGACGTCTGCACAATCGGCTCGGCGGCCGCGGACGTCCCGACCACCCACCGAATCCCGGTCCCGGCCTGCGCCGAAGAACTGGCCCCAGTCCTGGAAATCCTCCCGGTCCAGCAACTGGCCCTGGGCCTGGCCCTGGCCAGAGGCTTCAACCCGGACAACCCCCGAGGCCTCAACAAGGTCACCAAAACCCGCTGATCCAGCAGGGCAAAAGCCCGTGAACACTTCGAGTCGCTATGACAACCCAAAGTTCTCACGGGCCATGACCTGCTGATGTAGAAGTGGCGGGCGCTGAGGTTCCGCTACTTGCCCCGCCACGCAAAACGAGCAAGAACCTAAGAGAAGGGCCCGCCTCACCGAGGGGGTGGGGTAAGGCGGGCATCGTCAGGCTACGCCGATCGGAGCAGCCCGCAAACGTCAGGACGCGGGCGTTGACAGAGGCGAAAGTCCTCAGATGTCGTACACCTCTCGGGCATTCCGGTCGAACACCGCCGAACGCTGCCGATCATCCAGGTTCGCCGTCAGCTGCTTGGCCACGTCGATGACCTGCCCGTACTCGGCGGCCAGCAGGCACACCGGCCAGTCAGAGCCGAACATCAGGCGGTGGGGCCCGAACGCCTCCAGAACGACCTCGGCGTAAGGCGCGAGCCTCACCGGATCAGGTTGCTGGGCCCAGTCGTCCTCGGTCACCAGACCGGACAGCTTGCACACCACGTTCGGGTAAGCAGCGAGGGCTCGGATCCGGTCCGCCCAGGGCTGCAGTTCGCCGCTGGCCACCGGGGGTTTCGCACAGTGGTCGAGCACGAAGGTCAGCTGCGGGAACTGGGCGGCCGCCTCGGTCGCGGCTGGCAGCTGGTCCGGGCGGACGAGCAGCTCGTAGACCAGTCCCGCGTCCTCGACCGCGGCCAGTCCCTTGAGCACGTCGGGCCGGACCAGCCAGTCCGGGTCGGATTCGCCCTCGACCTGGTGGCGGATGCCCTTCAGCCAGCGGCCGGACGGGTGGGTCTGCAGCCGTCCGATGCGTTCGCGCACGTCGCGGGTGGTCAGGTCAACCCAGCCGACGACCGCCGCGATGCGGTCGACCGAGTCGGCCAGCACCAGCATCTCGGGGGTCTCGTCCGGATCGGAGACCGTCTGCACGAGCACCGTGGCGTCCACCGAGGTGCCCTTCAGCGCGGCTTGCAGGTCGGTGGGCCGGAAGTCGCGGCGCAGCGGATCCATCTCGGGCCCGACGATCCACGGCTGATCGCGGACGTCGAGGTCCCACAGGTGGTGGTGGGCGTCGACGGTCATCGGCCCCCCTCGTCCACTTCGGACGGTGCTGCGGCGGGCCGCGATTGGGCAAGGTCGACCATGGTTCTTCTCCCCGACTGATCATGCAAATGCCTCGATGTATAGCCGTTCGCGAACGCGGAATCCAGCAGTTGGCGATATCGGTCATGTTCGGCTTTCCTGTCGTGCCGATCACTCGGAACGCGTAGAAAAGGCATATGCACCGCGATGCGGAAGTGGTCCTCGGGTTGGACGTCGGCGGCACCAGCAGCCGCGCGTTGGTCAGCGATCTGTCCGGCCGCGTTCTGGGCTGCGGCGAAGCAGCCGGCGGCAACCCGAACTCGCACCCGGCAGACGAAGCGGTCCGGCAGATCGCCACCGCCACGCTGACCGCTCTGCGCGACGTCGACCCGGCGCGCGTACGCGCCAGCGTGATCGGCATGGCTGGGGTCAGCAAAATGGCCGATCCGCAGTTCCGCGAACTGTTCGAGCGGGAGTGGGCGCGGCTGGGCCTGGACTGCGGGTTGCGCGCGATCAGCGACTCCGAGGTGGCGTTCGCGGCGGGAACGCCGGAGCCGAGCGGCACGGTGCTGATCGCGGGCACCGGAGCGATCGCGGCCCGCATCGAGCAGCACCAGCTCACCAGAACGGTCGGCGGCTACGGCTGGCTCCTCGGCGACGAAGGCTCGGCCTACTGGCTCGGCCGCGAAGCCGTCCGAGCCACCCTCGCGGCCCTGGACCGGGGCGACCCACTGCACGGCCTCACCGCGACCGTCCGCGAGGCGCTGCTCCCCGACAACCCTGATGCGCAGCGCAAACAGCTGATCAGCGCGGTCAACTCAGCGCCCGCGATCCGCCTCGCCGAGCTCGCACCACTGGTCACCAAGGCCTCCGACCCAACGGCCACGACGATCATCGACCACGCAGCACGCGTACTGGCCGACACCGCCGAACAAACCCGAACCCCCGACGACCAAACCCCGATCGTCCTGGCCGGCAGCCTGGTCGCCCCGGCAAACCCGGTAGGCGAAGCCCTCCGCTCCGAGCTGACGTCCCGAGGCTTCCCGGAACCGCACACCGCAGGCCCCGGAGCAGCCGGCGCGGCCTGGCTAGCCGCCCTCGACCTCACCCCAGACCCCACTGCCCTCCACACCCGCCTGCTCCCAGCCTGACGTCGTGGGTGTCAGAGGAGGTTGAGGTCGGCGAGGGACTTGCGGATGACCTCGAGCTCCGAGTCGTCGGCTTCGACGAGGGGCAGGCGGACGCCGCCGACCTGGTGACCGACCAGGTTCAGCGCCGCCTTGACCGGGATCGGGTTCGTGGTCACCCCCATGGCCGCGAACAGCGGCTTGAGCTCGGCGTCGATCTCCGCGCGGTTCTCCGGCTCGTCGACCATCCGGCGCATCTGATCGCCGACCAGGTGGCTGGCCACCAGGATGCCGCCGCAGCCGCCGAGGTCGAGCACCTGCGCGAAGCCGTCGTCGTTGCCCGCGTACAGCCCGAGGCCATCGATCTGGGCGAGCGCGGAGTTGTCCGCCTGCTTGACGTAGTCGAGGTGCTCGACCTGGGCGAGCTCGGCGAGCAGGTCGTTGTCCAGGGACAGCCCGATCCGCGACGGCACGTTGTAGAGCACCACCGGCTTCGCGGTGGCCCGCCCGATCTCGGTGAAGTGGCGGACGAGGCCGCGCCGGTTCGGGCGGTTGTAGTACGGGGTCACCGACAGCACCGCCTCCGCGCCGAGTTCGACCGCCTTCGCGCTCATCGAGCAGGCGTGCGCGGTGTCGTTCGAGCCGGTCGAGGCGATCACCGTCGTCCCTGCCGGGCGCTCGGTGCAGGCGAGCTCGATCAGCCGCAGGTGCTCCTCGGCGGTGAGGGTCGGCGCCTCGCCGGTCGTCCCGCAGACCACGATGCCGTCCGAGCCGTGGTCGACGAGGTGCCGGAACAGGGACAGGAAGGCTTCTTCGTCGACGCGCTGCTGCTCGTCGAACGGGGTGACGATCGCGGTGATCACGCTGCCGAGGGACATGAGCGCATTCTGCGCTCGCCGAATCCGGCTGTCACTCCGGGGTGCGCGGATGCCGCAGGCCCGGGTGCGCCGCGGGCAACGACCGGCGCACGACCCACCAGCTGCCCGCCACGCAGACCGCCACCAGCGGCCAGGTCAGCACCACCTGCGCGATCGTCAGCGGGCCGATCCAATCGACAAGCCAGAGCGGGATGAACACCGCCAGCCGCACCACGTACTGACCGACCCACACCCAGCTCGCCCGGCTGTACGCGCGCAGCAGGTCCGGATCCTGGCGCCACCGCCGCGCTTGGCCGAGCGCCGTCCCGACCACCACGCCCAGCAACGGCCACCGGATCGCGATGCTGGTCATCCAGACGAGCGCGCTGAGCGCGTTGCTCACCAACCGCGGCAGGAAGAAGTCCACCGCGTCCCCGGTGTAGAGCGCGATGAGCGCACCGAGCGCGACGGCCAGCAGGCTGATCAACACCGCCAGCGGACGTGCCCGCTGGGACAGCCGCCAGCCCGCGACCACGGCTCCGATCACCACCGCCGCGAGACTGCCGACGGCGATCGACTCGCCGCCGAGGTACCACCCGAGGCCGAAGGCGACGGGCGGCAGCATCGCGTCGATCGCGCTGGCCCGACCACCGAGCAAGCGCATGAACGAATCGCGGTCGTCCGGTTGCTCGACGATCTCGGCTTGGCGCTCCTGGGTCACGCCCCCCAGCCTGCCCTAACGGTCACCTTCCTCGCACCCAGCCGTGGCGCGCGCCTCCCATCCGGTGAGGCCCGCAGGGCTCCGTTGAACCACAGTTTCAATTGAAACTGTAAATCCCACCCACGACGGATCACAGTTTCAATTGAAACTGTAACTCCCGAGCCCCGAGCTAGCCCCACCGAACAGCGGCCCCGAGGACCTCGCGGACCGTCGTCCGGTGCACCGGGGTTCCACAGGTGTCGGCGTGTTGGGGCCCGACATGGTCCGGCGTGTCGTCAGATGTGGTTCTGGCGGGTGCGGTCGAGGAGGGTGGCCAGTTGGCCTGCGATGGTTCGCTTGTCGGCCGGGCCGCAGGTGACCACGTCCCGGCCTTCGGCTCGTTCGCCCTGGAGGGCGTAGCGGCCCTGTTCGTTGTCGAACCAGATCAGGTTCGGCTGGCGGGGGCCGTTGCGGCGGTCGCCGCTGACCACGAAGTGGCCGAGGCGGAACTTCTGGCGCGAGGTGATCGCGCGCAGCTCAGCCAGGCCGTCGATGTCGGCGTCGGTCGGATGCCCGCTGCTGCGATCGGCCACCGCGCGCACCGGGCCCTCCGTGCCCAGGGGGGCGTCGGGCAGCAGGTCCGCGCACGCCCGCGGCAGCGCGTCCGGCGCCAGGAAGCTCATCCGCAGCCCGCGGCCGTCGAGCACGCCGACGACTCCGACCTCGCCGGTGGCCACCACCCGCGCCGCCAGCCGATGTCCGGCGCGCACGTCCAGCAGACCGGCCGCCGCGATCGACACCTCGGAGCTGCACAGCAGGTAGAGCGCGTCCTCGACCTCCGGCTCCGGACGCCCGTTTCTCGCCAGACCGGTGGACTCCAGCTCCTGCCAGACCTGCTGCACCAGCCGGTTGCGGTCCTCGCCCAGCTCCCCGATCCGGGGCAGCTCGAACGGGTACTGCCGCACGGTGAGGTTCAACTGCTCACCGAGCACGTCGACCGCGGGGATCGACAAGTTGATCGTCTCGACCATCGAACGCTCATTTCGAGTCTGGGTGCAGCGGCCGGTGCGGGTCGGCCCATCGACCCGCACCGGCCGTGCCCGCGCTAGAAGTCCCGGTAGCTCGACGGCGCTTCGCCGAGCACCGGCGGCGCCACCAGACGGCTGCCGCCGTCGCCCTCGTCGTCGTCGAAGAGCTCGTCGGCCTCGATCAGGAACTGCGGCACGACGTTGCTCCCGCTCTCGCCCGGCTTGTAGCCGGAGCCGACCTGCAGGTCGTTGTCGTTGCGACGCTCTTCCTTGAAGTCGTCGGCCGACCACGTGGTGTTCCGGCCGTAACCGGCGCGCGCCGAACTGCCCGACCAGCCACCGGACGAGCCCATCGGCCCGAACCCGCCGTCGGCGCGCTGCGCGAACTTCGGCGCACGCGCCGCAACCGGACGCGACTCCTCCTTCGGCGGCGGAGCCGGAGCGGGCTCCGGCGGACGCGGCGGCTCCGCACGCGGCGGAGCCGGCTGCGGCGGACGACCGGGCGGCCGACCGGCGGACGGAGCACCGTCCGGCGCCGGAGGCGGCGGACCCGGAGCGACCGGCGGACGCGGGGGCAGACCGCCAACGGCGGGAGCACCCGGCGGCCCCTGCGGAGCAGGGCCGTTCAGCTCAGCCGGAGGCGGACCCGCGAAGCGGGGACCGGCCGACGGCGGAGCGTCCGGCGGCAGCGGACGGCCCGGAGGGCCGTCGAGCGGAGCGTCGGCCTGCGGAGCAGGAGCGTGCGGCGGAGCCGCATCGGGCCGCGGCGGAGCCGGGAACGGGCCGCTCGGCGGGCCGTCGGGCCCGGCCTCGTGCCGGGGCGGCTCGTCGGGCGCGGGCGGCGGAGGGCCGTCGGGGCGCGGCGGCGGACCATCCGCGCCCAACTGACCGAAAGCACCGCTCGGCGGACCGGTCTGCAACGGCGGTTCGCCGTTGGGGCCCGGCTGCGGGCCGTCCGGGCGCGACTGCGGAGCTTCGTGCCGCGGCGGAGCATCCGGTCCGGGCTGCGACAGCGCATCGTTGGGCGGCGGACCGTCCGGACGGAGCTTGCCGATGGGTCTGCTGGGCGGACCCACCCGGATCGGCGGGCCGAGCTCGTCCGGCCCCGGCGGCAGACTCTCGCGCCGCGGCGGAGGGCCGTCCGGACGTGGCGGCTGACCATCCGGTCCGACCTGCGCGAAGGCACCGCTCGGCGGGCCCATCTGCGGCGGTGGACCGTCGGAGGCGCCCTCGCGGCGCGGGGGCGGACCGTCGGAGGCGCCCTCGCGGCGCGGCGGCGGACCGTCCGGCGCACCCTCGCGGCGCGGGGGCGGGCCGTCGATCGGGGCCTGCGGTGGCGGGCCTTCCCGACGCGGCGGCGGGCCGGGCTCGGCACGCGGACCATCCGGTCCGGGCTGGGCGAAGGCGCCGCTCGGCGGGCCGAGCGGCGCTTCGGGTGCCAGCGAGCCGGTCAGGGATCCGCTCATGGCGCTGGGACGGGGCGGCGGCGCGGGCAGGTCGCCGTCCAGGGATCCGGAGAGCTCCGGTTCGGCCGGGCCGCCGAGGTCGCCGGACAGCGTGGACTTCCCGGTCGCGGGCGGCTTCTGGCGGTCCGGCGCCGGGCGGGTGGCTTGGAGCTGTCTGCGCTGCTCCTGCTCGAAGCGCTCCGGCAGCTGCTCAACGCGCTGCCAGAACGCGAACGGGTGCGGTTCGCCGGTCATGGCCGCGAACTCGGCACGCAGGTCGAAGCGCATCGGGCGCGGTGCGGTCCGGGCACCTCCAGGTGCGGGCGGCTCGCCGAGCGAGCCGCGCGGTGCGTCCGAATGGCGTCCGCCAGGACCGACCTGTTGCGCGTCGAAGCCCGCGGGCTCCGGCGCGGACGCCGGATTCTGCGGTGACGTCACGATTCCCCCAGGTACTTGGGACGGTCGAATCGCCTCGCGGCATCCGGCTGAGTCCGGATGGCGGGCACATTGGAACCGACGCGGTAGAGCATTCCGTCGTTCCCCGCTTCAACCGACCGCGATGCGGCAGACAGGCAGACGGCGTCGCACGTGCGCCTCCCCTAGCGCACGGCGGGCTGCCACCTGCGTAAATGCCGACATCGCGGGCCCCCTCGTTACTTCTGTTACCGCCGAAGGACAGTAGCAGCTGAGGTTCACCCGTACTGGTGTTTCCGGGAACAGCCACCCGGTTGCCGCTTCGATCAGCCAAAAGCACCGCACGGCAAGGGAAAGCACCCGCCCGGGATCCGGTGTCGACCGGTCGGGAAACCCGTCGTCGCGCTTCCTCCGGCCGCGGGAAACCAAAGCTCCCAAAACGCCCAGAAAAACTAGACTCGTCAGTGTCGTTAATCACTAAAGCCGGAACCGACGGTGGCGTAGGTAGAGATTCGAACGCCACTGTTGTTCTCGGATCACCGCGTGGGCGGGAGGAATCACCGGGAAGGAGTTGACATGGCAACGCAGCGCAGCGCCGGCTCGGCCCGCTGGGACAGCTTCGTCGCGTTGGGGGACAGCTTCACCGAAGGCCTGGACGACGCCCGGCCGAACGGCGCGTTCCGGGGCTGGGCGGACCGGGTCGCCGAGCACCTCACCGCGGACAACCCCGACCTGAGCTACGCGAACCTGGCCGTGCGCGGCAAGCTCATCCGCCAGATCGTCGACGACCAGGTGCCGCAGGCCATCGAGCTGCGGCCGGGCCTGGTCTCGTTCACCGCCGGCGGCAACGACATCATCCGCCCCGGCAGCGACCCGGACACCGTGGCGCAGCTCTTCGAACCCGCGGTCGCCGAACTGCGCGCCGCGGGCATCGACGTGCTGATCGGAACCGGCTTCGACACCACCGAAACGCCGATCCTGCGCCACGTCCGCGGGAAGGTTGGCACCTACAACTCGCACCTGCGCTCCATCGCGGACCGGCACGGCTGCTACGTGCTGGACCTGTGGTCGATGCGCGTGCTGCGGGACTCGCGAGCCTGGAGCGACGACCGGTTGCACCTGTCGGCCGACGGCCACCGCCGAGTCGCGCTGCGCGCCTGTGAGGCGCTGGGCGTGGAGACCGGTGAGGACTGGCGCGAGCCGTGGCCGGATGCGGCGGAGACGTCGTGGCGGACCCAGCGCGCCGAGGACATCAAGTGGGCTCGGGAGTACCTGGCACCGTGGATCGGTCGCCGGTTGCGCGGGGTGTCCAGCGGAGACGGCCGCGGGCCCAAGCGCCCGCAACTGGAAAAGCTGACCGCTGCGAAATGACCTGCGGATAGGACGAAGTGCGGACCTCCGGCATGCATACCCGTTCGGCCGAAAGCCCGCACTCACCCCCATCGTCCATTCGGGAGGCGTCCCGAATGCTTCCGCCCCCCTAGCGGCCGCCCCGGTCGACCTCGAAAGGACGACCGGGGCGACCGGGCGACAATCCCCCCTTGGACTCCCCCCCAGAGCCGCCCGTCAGTGCGAACCTCGCACGGCTTGATCCGCACTGAACACAAAGTCCCAGCGGGCGCTGCACAGCGGCTAAATGCGCGCTAAACGCTTGCGAATCCGGTCGCGCGGAAACCCCCACCGGCGCGTTTCCCGAAAATTCATCTTAGGGGCGGCATCCCGACAGCGCGAGCAAATCAATCAGGCGGGCGTGGCCAACGCGTCCAGCCGTTCCTGCACCTCGGCCACGCGCGGCGAACCCTCCGCCTCGAAGATCGCCAGCGCCGTCTCCCACCTGGTGCGGGCCACCGCCAGGTCACCGCGGCAGCGTGCCGTGTCGCCCAGCCCGAGGTAGGCCGAGGCCTGCCGCATCGCCGACCCGCACTTCAGCGCGACGTCGAGGGCGTCGTGGTGGTAGCGCTCGCCGTCGTCGAGCCAGCCGAGCTCGATGCAGACCTCGCCGCAGTTGTTCAGCACCATCGCCAAGGTGTCCAGGTCGTCGGCGGCGCGGTAGAGCGCTTCGGCCTCGCGCAGGTGCGCCAGCGCCTCTTCCAGCTCACCGTTGATCTGCTCGACCATGGCGAGGTTGTTCAGCGCCCCGGCCTCGAAGTAGCTGTCGCCGAGCGATCGGTAGACGCGCAGCGCGTCCTGGCAGTGCGCCTTCGCCTCGTCGTAGCGCTTGAGCCGGAACAGGACGCTGGCCATGTTGATCTGCGTCATCGCCCGCCGCGACGCGTCGTCGTTGGCCACCGCGACCCGGTAGGACTCGTCGTAGTGGGCCAGCGCCTCGTCCAGCTGCCCGAACCGCGAGTGTGCCACGCCCAGCCCAGCCGACATCAGGACCTTGCCGGTCGGGTCGTCCGCCGCTCGCGCGGAGTCCAGCCCGTCGGTGTAGAGGCGGATCCAGTCCTCCCACGGACAGCGCACCATCAGGTAGTTGAACTGCAGCCGAGCCAGCTGCCAGGCGAAATCGTGCATGCCTCGCGCCTTGGCGGCCCGGACCGCCGCGATCAGGTTCGGCCACTCGGCGTCGAACCAGTCCAGCGCCTGGGCGCGGTCGTTGATCTCGGGCGGGCGGATCGCGCTGACGAAGTTCAGCTCGTCGCGCGTCGGACGCAGGAAGCGGCGCGCGTGGTCGGCCACGGCCAGGTAGTGGTTGAGCAGCCGGCGCAGCGGACCGGTGTCGTCGCACTCGACCAGCAGGTCACGGGCGTACACCCGCAGCAGGTCGTGCATGGCGAAGCGGTCCGGTTCCGGCTCGACGACCAGGTGCGCCAGCGCGAGCGTCCGCAACCGGCGCTGCGCGTTGGGCGGATCGGTGTCGCACAGGGCCGCGACGGCGTCAGCGGTGAAGGTGTGGCCGGGCACCAGGCCGAGCAGCCGGAACGTCTCGGCGTGCACCGGGTGCAGGCTTCGGTAGGAGATGTCGAAGGCGCGGCGCACGCTGGTGTCCGCGTCGTCGTCGATGTCCAGCGCGTGCAGGCGATTTCGCTCGTCGGTGAGCTCGTGCACCAGATCCGACACCCCGCGCGCCGGGTTCGCGGCCAACCTCGCCGCGGCAATGCGCAACGCCAGCGGCAGACCGCCGCACAGCTCCGCGAGCTCGGCCGCCGCGACCGGCTCGGACGCCGACTTGCCCGGCACGCCCGCACGGTCCAGCAGCTCGATCGCCGATGCGGTGGGCAGCGTCTCCAGCGGCAGCACCGTCGCGCCGCTGCGCACCACGAGCCCGTCCAGCCGCCGTCGACTGGTCACCAGCACCAGCGATTCCGCGCTGCCCGGCAGCAGCGGTCGGACCTGCTCGGAGTCGCGCGCGTTGTCCAGCAGCACCAGCACCCGCCGCTTGGCCAGCAGCGACCGGTACAGCGCAGCACGGTCGTCCAGCTCCACCGGGATCGCATCGGCTGCCACGCCGAGCGCCTTCAACATGCTGGTCAGCGCCTCGCCGGGGCTCAGCGGTTCGCGCTCGGAGTCGTAGCCGCGCAGCGAGGCGTAGAGCTGGCCGTCGGGGAACTCGTGCTCGACGCGGTGCGCCCAGGTCAGCGCGAGCGCGCTCTTGCCGACGCCGGCGATCCCGGTGAGCGCCGCGAGCAGACTGGAGCCGCGTTCACGCTCGGCCAGCAGCCGGTCCAGCTCGCCGAGCTCGTGGCGGCGACCTACGAATCCGGCCGGGGCCGGGGGCAGTTCGGCCGGAGTGGGGCGCTTGATGCCCAGTGCCGGTTCCGAGCGGTGCTGCGGGCTGCGCAGCGCCGGATCGTCGCGGAGCACCTGCTCGTAGAGATTGCGCAGGTCAGGACCTGGGTCCAGGCCGAGCTCGTCGGAGAACCTGCGGCGCAGTTCGTGGAACTTGGCCTGTGCTTCGGCTCGGTGCCCGGCGCGGTAGCTGGCGAGCATCAGCTGCCCGGTCAGGCGCTCGCGCAGCGGGTACCGGTCGACGAGCGTGGACAGCTCCAGCACCAGCTGGTGGTGGCGGCCCAGGTCCAGGTCTGCGTCGACGCGCTCCTCCAGCGCGAGCAGCCGCAACTCGTCCAGGTTCGGCGCGACCATTTGGTACAGGCGGCTGCTGGAAATGTCGGTGAGCACCGGACCTCGCCAGAAGCTCAGAGCTTCGCCCAGCACGCGCGAGCGCTCGGCCGGGTCGAGGCCGTGCGCGCGGTTGATCAGGGCGCGGGCGCGGTGCGCGTCGATGCGCTCGGCGTCGACGCTCAGCAGATAGCCCGGCGGGCGGGTGACGATCTTGGGACCGTCCGGCTCACCTGCGCCGAAGAGCTTGCGCAGGCGGGAGATGTAGCCCTGGATGATGGTGCGGGCGGTGGCCGGCGGGTCGTGCTCCCAGGTGGTGTCGATCAGCCGGTCCATGGACACGATCTGGTTCGGCTCGAGCAGCAGGCAGGTGAGCAGAGCGCGGACCTGGACGCTGCCCATCGGGCGCGCGACGCCATCAACGAGCACCTCAAGCGGACCGAGCACGCGGAACTCGAATCCCATGACCGGTGCTCCGCTCGGTCTGTCGTGCGGCGCCATCATCTCCTAATCCGATTCTCGCTCATGTTTCGTTGAGCCTTCAGACAGTCTCGACCAAGGTCCACATCGAGTCCACACCCCTGGCGAACCTCACCTCGGGGCCGACACACCGTAACGAGGAGTCGATGCAGGCGGCCGGAATGCCGAGCAGCCCTCACCTCAATGGAGGAATGCACGGTGGGACCTGGATGCAATCCGCGACGACCCGCCGTTGACGACAAACGTCTCCCCGCCGATGAACACGCCAAGTAAAGTTTGGCCCGTCGATCACCCGAACGAGGACACTGCGGAAGGAGAGCCCCACCCGTGCGCACACCATCCACAGTGGTCGATCGCGCGGTGGCCTGCCTGCTCGGCGGGGCTCTGGGCGACGCCATCGGCAGCCCGGTCGAGTACGCGCAGCTGGACGACATCCTGGCCGAGTTCGGCCAGGACGGAGTGTCCGAACCACCACCTCAAGCGCTGCTCGGCGACGCCACGCAGATGACGCTGTTCACCGGCGAGGGCTTCCTGCACGCCTGGACGACCGGCAACAACGGCGGCCCCTGGCGCCCGGTCGAGTCGACCGCAGCCGCTTACCAACGGTGGTTGATCACCCAGCAGGAGGACAAGCCGCAGGCCGGCGCGACGGGTCTGCTGGCCGAGCCCGAGCTGTACGCCAGCCGGGCTCCCGGCCTGACCAGCCTCCGCTCACTCCAGGAACCCGAGCTCGGCACTCCGGACCGGCCGCGCAACAGCTCGAAGGGCTGCGGCGGGGTCGACCGCAGCGCGCCCCTCGGCCTGGCGCCGAGCGGCGAGATGGCCTACCAGCTGGCCTGCCAGTGCGCCGCGCTCACCCACGGCGGCGTCGGCGGCTGGGCCTCGGCCGGGGCGATGGCGCTGATCGTGCACCTGGTCGCGGTCCAGGACCGCAAGTTGCCGGCCGCCGTGGACCAGGCCGCCGGACGAGTGCTGCGCGAGGACGCCGAGACCGCGAGCGCGCTGGCAGAGGCCGCGACGCTGGCCCGGCTCGGCGCCAGCGTCGGCCACATCGAACGCCTGGGACAGGGCTGGATCGGCCCGGAAGCGCTGGCCATCGGCGTCTACTGCGCGCTGGCCCTGCCGAAGCCGGAGCAGTTCGCGGACGCGGTGCGGCTCGCGGCCAACCACTCCGGGCACAGCGACTCCACCGCGGCCCTGACCGGAGCCATCCTCGGTGCCCGCCACGGCACAGCGGTCCTCCCCCGCCCCTGGCTGGCCCGCCTGGAACTGGCGGACGTGATCGAGCGGATCGGCCACGACCTCGGAGCCTCCTGCGCGGGCATCCAGTTCAACGAACGCCGGTACCTGGGCCTCGCCTGACTCAGGTCAGGAGCGGTTTGCCTTGGTCCGCAGGGCCGCCACCGCCATGCCCAGGAAGCCGATGTTGAAGGCCATGTGGAAGGCCGCCACCGCCCGGGCGAGCTGGGAGATCGCGTGCACGTCGCCGAAGCCGACAGTGCTGGTGATCGACAGGGAGAAGTACAGCGCGTCGGTCCTGGTGCGCAGCGAGGCGATCGCATCCGGCTCGTAGCGAGCGAGTACGAAGTAGACGGCGGCGAAGAACAGCACCGCCAGGTATAGCGCCGCCACCACGCCCACGATCGAATGCCCGCGGTCGCCCCGGAACCGGTACACCTCGACCAGGACCAAGCTCGAGATCACCAGCAGTCCCGCGCCGAAGGCCACGATCGCGCCGATGGTCCCCGTCCGCCCGAACTCGCCGATCGGCAGCGCGTAGTAGACGGCGGTGCACACCACCACGGCCCCAACCGTGGCAACCAGGTTGATCAGCACTTTCCGCCGAGCCCCCACGAGCGCCAGGTTGTGCCACCACAGGCCCCACCGCCATTCGACCCACCAACCTCAGACTCCCGCAAGTTGTCCACAGGCGACCGGACTTGCCCACAGGCGTCGGTGTGTCCGGCACCCGACACGCCTGGGCAACGGCGCCGGGATCACAGTTTCAATTGAAACTGTAAATCCCACCCACGGCGGATCACAGTTTCAATTGAAACTGTGGTCCCGCTGGCGACAAGTCCACTCGGCCGGGTGGTGGCTGCGGTTCGGGTCAGGCGGTGGCTGGGGTTCGGGTCAGGCGGTGACCGGGGTTCGGGTCAGGCGGTTGAGGCGGCGTTTGCCGATGACCCGGCAGGCCAGGTAGATCACGAACGAGATGATCGTGACGAAAGCGCTCACCGGGGCTCCCGGGGCCAGCGACAGGACGATGCCACCCAGAACTGCGAACTCGGCGAACACCACGGCCAGCACGGTCGCCTTCAGCGGGCTGGCCGTGACCCGGGCCGCCGCAGCACCCGGCGTCACCATCAGCGCCAGCACCAGCAGCGCGCCGACGGTGTGCACGCCGAGCGCAGTCGCCACGCCGACGAGCACCGCGAACAGCGGGGTCAGCACCCGTGCCGGCACCCCGCGCGCAGCCGCGACATCGGGATCGACGCTGGCGAACAGCAGCGGCCGGTACACGAAGCCGAACACCACCAGAACGAGCACCGCGCTGGTCGTGAGCAGCAGGACGTCGGTCGAGTCCACCCCGACGATCTGGCCGACGAGCAGGCTGAACTTGTTCGCGGTGCGCTCCGGGTTCAACCACAGCAGCAGCACGCCAACACCCAGACCGAACGACAAGATCGCGCCGATCACCGAGTCCCGCTCAGAACCGCGCTGCCCCAGCAACCCCAGCAACAACGCCGCGACCACGGCACCGGCCAGCGCGCCGACACCAACGCTGACGCCGACCAGCAGCGCCGCCGCAGCACCGGTGAAGGCCAGCTCAGCGGTGCCGTGCACGGCGAAGGACATCTTGCGCGCCACCACGAGCGGCGCCAGGCAGCCCGACACCAGGCCGAGCGCCGCGGCGGCCAGCAGCGCTTGCTGGACGAACGGGTAGCCGAGCAGGTTCACCATCGTGCTGAAGTCGAAGAGCTTGCTCAGCGCCTCGGTCATCGCGTTCACGCTTCGTCAGCCTCTTCCACGTGGTGGTGGTCGTGGTCGTCGGCACCGGCGACCACCAGCCGACCGCCGACGCGGGCGACCTCGATGTCGGTGCGGTACAGCTCGGACAGGGTCGCCGAGTTCATCACCTCGTCCGGGGTACCGACCCGGAACCGGCCGTCGACCAGGTAGAGCACCCGGTCGACCAGCGGCAGCACCGGGTTGATCTCGTGCGTCACGAACAGCACCGCGGCCCCGGCCCGACGCGCCTGGTCGGCGATCAACCGGCTCACCTTGCGCTGGTGCGCGACGTCCAGCGACAGCAGCGGCTCGTCGCACAGCAGCACCGACGGGTCGCTGACCAGCGCCTGAGCCACTCGCAGCCGCTGCTGTTCACCACCGGAGAGAAGGCCCAGCGGCATCCGCGCGTACGGCGTCGCCTCGACGGCTTCCAGCGCGGCGGCGACCCGGCGCTTGCGCTCGCGGCGGTTGCCGAACCCGACGCCCCAGTGGTGCCCGTCCAACCCGAACCCGACCAGGTCGCTGCCGCGCACGGTCACGGTGGCTTCCAGCGCCCGCTGCTGCGGGATGTAGCCGATCCGGTTGCTGCCGCGGCGCGCCGGATCGCCGGCAATCTCCACGCTGCCCGCGCTCAGCGACTGCAGGCCGAGCAGCACCTTGAGCAGGCTGGTCTTGCCGGAACCGTTCGGCCCGAGCACGGCCAGGAACTCGCCGGGAGCGACTTCCAGGTCCAGCCCGGACCACAGGGTCCGGCTGCCGTAGGAGAGCGCAGCGTCCTGCAGCCGCACCGCAGGAGCGGTGGGCGGCGCGATGGCCTGCGAGGTCTCGGATTTGGCGGTCATGCCTCAGCGATTCTGGTTGAGGGCGCTCTGCAGCGCGGTGATCTGGTTGTCCATCCACTGCACGTAGGTCTTGCCCTCCGGCAGCGTTTCGTTCATCTCCACGACCGGGATCTGGTTCCGCTCGGCGGCGCTGCGCACGTTGCGGGTGACCGGCGATTCGGTCTGCGGGTTGTAGACGACCGCCGCTGCCTGCTTGCCGTTGATCGCGTTCTGGATCTCGGCGACCGCCGCGGCCGACGGGTCGGACTCGGCCTCGATGGCGTTGACGAACGACTGCGGGGTGACGTCGCGCAGCTGGGCGGCCTCGACCAGGTAGTGCGCGACCGGCTCGGTGACGATCACCGGCTTGCCGTTGTCGGCCTTGGCGATCTCACCGACCTTGCCCTCGAGCGCTTCGACCTCGGCTTCGAACTGCCCGGCCGCCTGGTGGAACTGCTCGGCCTTGCCGGGCTGGAGCTTGCCGAGCTCGTCGGCGATCTGGTCGGCCACCTGGTGCACGACGTGCAGGTCGTACCAGACGTGCTCGTTCACCGAGTGGTCGTGACCAGCGTGTCCGTGGTCGTGCTCGGCGTGCTCGCCCTCGTCGGCGGCTGCTTGCACGGTGGGCTTCTGGTCGCTGCTGCGGAGGATCTGCTCGATGAACGAGTCGTAGCCGCCGCCGTTGAACACCACCAGGTGCGCGTCGGTGACCTTCGCGGCGTCCTGCGGGGTGCTCTCGTAGGAGTGCGGGTCGGCGTTGGGGTCGCTGACGATCGACTCGACCTCGACGGCGTCCCCGCCGACGGCCTGCGCGACGCTGCCCCAGACGCTGGTGGACGCGACGACCTTGATCTTGTCGTCCGGTCCGGGCGCGGTCGGTCCTACAGTCCCGCAGGCGGTCAGCGCGAGGGTGGCAGCGGACAGTCCGGCCACGGCGGTGGACGCAGAGCGACTGCGAGAGGTCATCGACCGCACTCCTAGGTGATCAGTCTTGCGCAGCAGGCTGACGGCTTACTGCGAACGGTAACGGAAACCGTTGTCAACTACAGTCTAAGCACGTCGCCTTGCAACACTCCACCGAGTGGGTTATTCCCCACCCCGAGCGCCGCCCTGAGACGCGAAGACGCCCCCGCCAGGACGGACCTGCGGGGGCGTCAGCCGTCGGGGTTCGCGCTCGGCGTGTCAGGCAGCCAGGCGGGCTCCGGTCTCCGGGTGGAACAGGTGCACCTCGCTGTGGTCGCGCAGCGCCACCTTGACCTGCTGCCCCAGCGCTGGCGGGGTGCGGCCGTCAGTGCGGACCACGAAGCGCTCCTGGGAACCGTTGATGTCGATGGCGCCGTGGATCAGCGCGTCCGCGCCCAACTCCTCGACGAGCTCGACGGTCATGTCCAGCCCGTCGTCTTCGCTGGGAACCAGCGACAGCGCCTCCGGCCGCACGCCGAAGGTCACCTTCTCCAGGCCGTCCGCAGCGGCCAGCGTCTGACGCGACAGCGGGACCGTCGTGCCGTCCAGCACCGCCCCTTCGCTGGTCAGCGGCACCGTCTTGAGGTTCATCGCGGGCGAGCCGATGAATCCGGCCACGAACGCGTTCGCCGGGTTCTCGTACAGCTCGCGCGGGCTGGCGCACTGCTGCAGCAGACCGTCCTTGAGCACCGCCACCCGGTGCCCCATCGTCATCGCCTCGACCTGGTCGTGGGTGACGTAGATGGTGGTGGTGCCCAGCCGCTTCTGCAGCGCGGCGATGTTCGCGCGGGTCTCCACCCGCAGCTTGGCGTCGAGGTTCGACAGCGGCTCGTCCATCAGGAACACGCTGGGCTCGCGGACGATCGCGCGCCCCATCGCGACGCGCTGCCGCTGACCGCCGGAGAGCGCCTTGGGCTTGCGGTCCAGGTACTTCTCCAGGTCCAGCATTCGCGCCGCTTCGGTGACCTTTTCCTTGATGACGGCCTTGGGCGTCTTGCGGAGCATGAGCGCGAAGCCCATGTTCTCGGCCACGGTCATGTGCGGGTACAGCGCGTAGGACTGGAACACCATCGCGATGTCCCGGTTCTTCGGCGGGGTGTGCGTGACGTCGGTGCCGCCGATGGTGATGCCGCCTTCGTCGACGTCCTCCAGGCCGGCGAGCATCCGCAACGCCGTCGACTTGCCCGAACCGGACGGTCCGACCAGCACCAGGAACTCGCCGTCGGCGATGTCCAGCTCCAGCTGGTCGACGGCCCTGACCGGCGGATTCCCCTGGTACACGCGCGACGCGTTGACGTATGCAACCTCAGCCATGTGTGACGCACCTTTCACTGAACCGGTCCGGAAACCGTAACCGGTCCAACACCAAAGGTCATCCCCTCGAATGAACCAACTCTCTGCGTCATCACACTGCGTCGCTCCGCGTTCGGGACTCGAACATGAGTGGGATCTGCATCATGCTCACTTCACCGAGGGGTACTGAACCGTTACGGTTCCTCCATGGCGCGGTCAATGAATGCCCGGCGGCCTGCGACGCTCGCTTCGCTCGCTGCAGAACTCGGGGTCTCCCGGACCACGGTTTCGAATGCGTACAACCGTCCTGACCAGCTCTCACCCGAGCTGCGCAAGCGGGTTCTCGAGACGGCTCGCCGCCTCGGCTACCCCGGTCCGGACCCGGTTGCGCGTTCCCTGCGCACCCGGAAAGCGGGTGCGGTCGGCTTGCTGCTCACCGAGAACCTCTCCTACGCGTTCCGCGATCCGGGCGCCGTCGGCTTCCTCGAAGGACTGGCACTGGCCTGTGAAGACGCCGGACAGGGCCTGACCCTCATCCCGGCGAGCCCCGAGCGCGAGGACGTCGCCGCGGTGCACCGCGCCGGCGTGGACGGCTTCGTCGTCTACTCCGTCCCCGAGGACGACCCGCACCTGGCCGCGGTGCTCGAGCGCCCGGTGCCGGTGGTGGTCTGCGACCAACCGCGGCTGGACAACGTCGACTGGGTCGGCCCGGACGACCGCAAGGCCATCAAGAGCGTGGCCGACCACCTGATCGGACTCGGCCACCGCCGCATCGGCGTGCTCTGCATGCGCCTGGCGCGCGGCCGCAACGACGGCCCCGCACCCGTGCAGCGGCAGGCAAACGCCAGCTTCCACGTGCAGAAGGCCCGCCTGACCGCGCTGGCGGAAGCGTTCAGCGAAGCCGGCGTCGACTGGACGACAGTCCCGGTCGTCGAGCGCTTCGACCACACCACGGCGTCCGGCGCGTCGGCGGCGGCTCAGCTGTTGGAGATCGACCCGGACATCACCGCGATCGTGTGCACCTCGGACATACTGGCTCTCGGTGCGCTCAGCGAGGCCCGCAACCGCGGTCTGCGGGTTCCGGAAGACCTGACGATCACCGGTTTCGACGGCATCCCGGACGCCGAGCGGGTGGGCCTGACGACGGTGCGCCAGCCGTGGCTGGAGAAGGGCCGGGCGGCGGGTCGCCTGCTGCTGGAGACCAGCGAGCCGGGCCGTCCCCGCCACATCCAGCTGGAGACCCAGCTGATCACCGGCAGCACTTCCGCCCCGCCCCGCTCCGCCGAAGAGCGCTGGTTCGGCCCGTGACATCTACAGTTTCAATTGAAACTGTGAATCCCCGTGCCTGGGTTTTACAGTTTCAATTGAAACTGTGGTCCCCCTCCGGGAGCCCGGGTCAGTAGTTGTCCCACTCGCCTTGGGCGTGCTGGAGGATCGTCGGGTGCATCAGGGTCGACGGTTCCATGCCGGAGATTCGGGTTCGGTCCGGCGGGAACGTCGCCGCAGCGCGCAGGGTCGGTTCGTCCAGGGAACGCAGGGGTGGAACGTCCTGCGGCAGGCGGAGTTCCGGCGCTCCTGGCGAGGCCAAGGAGCTCCGTGCGGCCTCGGGGCCCGCAAGTTCAATGGGGATCGGACGTCCGATTTCCATTGAACTTGCGTCACCGGGTGACGCCGAGGCCAGGTGGAAGCCCCATTCGCCGAAGCTAGGGACCGTCACCTCGTACGGGACGGTGCGGAGGTCGGCCGCGCGCATGGTCGACTCGATGCACCAGAACGCGTTCGGCGCGAAGAACGGTGAGCCCGCTTGGACCACCACGCGCGCGTTGTCGGCCATCGCGTGGCGGACCAGGCCGTAGAACTCCGTCGAGTACAGCTTCGCGGTGGCCGTGGAGTCCGCGTCGGGCATGTCGACCAGCACCACGTCGTAGCGGTCGCGGTTCTCGCGCAGCCAGGTGAAGGCGTCTTCCGAGACCGTGCGAACCCGCGGGTCCTCGAAGGCGTGCTCGTTCAAAGTGGACACTCGCGGATCGGTGCGGGCCAGCCGCAGGACGGCCGGGTCGAGCTCCACCAGCGTGGCCTCGCGAACGTCGGGGTAGCGCAGAACTTCCCGCAGCACCAAGCCATCCCCGCCGCCCAGCACCAGGACGCGACCCCGGGGTCCCGCCATCGCCGGGTGCACCATCGCCTCGTGGTACCGGTACTCGTCCATCGAGCTGAACTGCAGATCGCCGTTCAAGTACATGCGGGTATCGGAAGTTCCGTTGAACGACGCCGATTCGGTGAGCACGACCTCCTGGTAAGGCGTGCGCTCGGCGTGCACCACCGGGTCCGCGTACAGCGCCTGCCGCGCGGTGACCTCGAAGTCGTCGGCGAACACGTACGCGCCCACCAGAACCCCGCCGACCAGCACCGACGCTCCGGTCAGCAGCAGCACCGCCCGCTTGGACAGCTCGCGGCGGAACACCGTGAGCACCAACGCGATACCGGCCGCGGCGTTGACCATGCCGACCACCAGCGCGCCCTGCACCTGGCCGAACAGCGGCAGCAGCAGGAACGGGAACGCCAGCCCGCCGACCAGACCACCGACGTAGTCGGCGGCGAACAGGTCCGCGACCGCGGAACCGGCGTCCTGACGCCGAATCCGCTGCAGCAGCACCATCAGCAGCGGGATCTCCGCACCGATCAACGCACCCAGCACCAGCGCGGTCGTGATCAGCGCCGGCGTGTAGAGGCTCAGCCACGCGAAGGCCGCGTAGAGCAGCAGCACGCTGAGCCCGCCCAGCAGTGCTAGCAGCAGCTCGATGGTCGCGAACGCCTCAGCTGCCCAGCGCTGCAACGGTTTCGCCGCCAGCGCGCCGACGCCCATCGCGAAGACCATCAGCGACAGCACGATCGACGCCTGCCCGACGGTGTCGCCGATCAGGTAGCTGCCCAGCGCGACCAGTGCGAGCTCATAGACCAGACCGCAAGCAGCGCAGACGAACACCGCCACCAGCACGGCGGTACGGGCGAGCCGACCGCGCGGCCTGCTGGGCGCGGCGTCCGGTTCGGCGGCGGTCTCGGTCACCAGATCGCCGCGGCGATGATCACCGCGATCACGAGGTGCGAACCCGCCGACACCCAGGTGGCCGGGTGCAGGTCAGGGGTGGACAGCTCATCGCCGAGCTTGCCCGGGGTGATCACGTCGATCAGCAGGAACGACAGGCTCATCAGGATCAGCCCCAGCAGGCCGTAGGCGAGAGTGCCGACGAGCCCGGCGACCAGATCGTCAGAGCTGGCGGCGATCGCCGTGGTCAGGATGATCCCGACGCCGAGCAGGCCGGAGACCAGCAGCAGCGCCGCGTTCGGGTTGCGCTGCACCCAGATCAGGTCGCGCAGCTTGCCCGGCGTGGCCAGGTCGACGAGCCCGTAGCCGAGCGCCATCATCGCCACGCCGATCGCCCCGTAGGCGACCGCGGCGAGCATGCCGTGGAGCAATTGCTGGAGCAAGGTGTGGTCCTTCTCGTGTGGTGAGCGGGGTCAGCGGCCGGGCCCGGGCGGCCCTGGATGTCTCGGCGGCCACGGCGGTTGCGGCCCGCCCTGCGGCGGCGGGAAGCCCTGGCCGGGCGGTGCCGGCGGATACGGACCGGGCGGCTGCCCGGGGAACTGGCCGTACTGCGGCCGACCATGCGGTGGCGGCCCCTGCGGCGGCCATGGCTGCTGCGGTCCAGGCGGTGGTCCCTGCGGCTGAGGCCCGGATGGCGGCCCTGGTTGCTGCGGTCCCGGAGGCTGCCCAGGCGGTGGTCCCGTCTGCTGCCACGGCGGCGGACCGGACGGCGTTCCGTCCGATGTGGACTTCTGCTTGGCGCGCCCGATGAAGCCGAACACCAGCCCCAGCACCACGACGAACCCCAGCACGCCGAGCCACACCCAGGTCGCCGTGCTCGAACCCGAGCCGTCGCCCGGCGGCAGCGGCGTGGTCGACGCATCGCCCGCCGGTTCCTCGTCCGACACCTCCGGCGCCTCCAACGCGCCGCTTTCCACCAGCAGCAGCGGAAGTCCCAGCGCCGCCTGCCCGGTGACGGTCACCGGCTCCTCGGCCAGCGAGTCCGCGGTCACGCCCATGTTCACGAAGTCGGTCGTGGTGGGCACCGGCCGCAGGTCTCCCGAGGTGACCACCTCGACGTCCGCGGCGTCCAGATCGTCTTCGGTGGACCCGAGTGCAACGCTGACCTGAACTTCGGCCCAGCGCGGGCAGCTGTCGGCCGGGACGTTCGGGCCCCGGCTGGAGCCCTGGTCGAACTCCTCGGTCGATCCGTCGAGGAGCTTCCAGCCGAAGCAGATCCCGTGCAGCTTCTCGGCCTCTGCCAAGCCTTTCGAGAGCTGCTCCGCGTCGGCGGGCGGGAACCGCTCGATCGACGGCCCGGAGTAGACGTCGCTGCTGGAGTAGAGGGTCGTGTCCTCGGAGGTGAAGCTGGTCTGCGGCGCACCGCCGAAGCCGGTCGACACGCTGACGATGCCCACCAGCGTGAAGAAACCGATCCCACCCGCGACGATCCCCATGTGGCGAGCGGGTTTCGAGACAGCGCTCATTTGCCCGCTCCGGGACCGCGACCGCGGAAGCTCTCGCCGCGCGGGCTGCTCCAACCCCAGACGCCGCCGACGTGCGAGTGGTAGCGGTGGTATGCGTGGCGGGCGTCCATCACGTGGATGACCGAACCCCGCTGGTGCGGCTTGATCACCACGGCGTCGTCGGAATACCGCAGGTAGATGCCGGAGGAGTCGGTGTACTGCGACTGCGGTCGCCACTTCTTGCTGATCTCGAACGCGACCGCGCTCGGCGCCTTCGGACTGGTGTACGCGCGGTTGTCGGCGTCGCCGCTCAGGTCCAGATTCGCCGCGCGCGTGTAGTTGTTCGCGATGTAACCGCGCGGGCTGGTGCCGGTGGAGAACACCGCCACCAGGCCGATGATCAACGCGAGCACCGCCGCGACTCCGGCCAGCGCGAACCAGAACTTCGGTTTCACGGGGTCAGCTTGCAGCGGGGTAGATGAGCACGTCGTAGCGGCTGAGCGCCTCACCGGTGCTGGCTTCCCAGTCGGCGTCGCCGTAGGACTCGAAGCCCAGCAGCGCGCCGTCCGACGACTCGTAATCGTGGTAGCGAACGGTGCCGTGCTCGGCCAGCCCGGTGGTGGCCTCGCTGCGGAACTCGGCGCCGCCGGACTCCTCGGAGTGGTAGGTGCGCCCGCCGAAGGTGATGGTCTTCGGGCCCGGCTCACCGGCGTCGGCCACCGGCGTCCACAGCGAGAGGATCAGGTCCGGGTCCTCTTCGACGGCCAACCACACCTGGGTGCCCTTGGAGTCGTCGAGCAGGTGCTCCGACCAGGTCCAACCGCCTTCGGACAGCCGCAGGCTGCCGCGCACGGTGAACGACTCGCCGCGCACCTCGACGATGTCGCCGGCCTTCAGCGCGCGCGGGTCGCCGCGCAGCGAGTCCTGATCACCGGTGTTGAAGGGATCGGTGGGGCGCTGCGGCTCCGGCGGCTCCGCTGCCGCGCGCTTGGCGCGGATCCCCATGATCACGGCGATCACCGCGACGACGATCAGCACGATCGCAAGAATGATCAACGCTGTGACCAACCCGTTGTTCACCCGTCTACCCTCCCCTTGCGCGAGCTCCGGCACAGAGGGTATTCGTGCGCCATCAACCGGATGACCCGATTCACCCAAATCGTGACCAGCGTCCCGGGAAGAACCCCGTGAGTGCTTTGGGCTGCTACAGCAACCCAAAGCACTCACGGGCGATGACATGCAAAACGTCGGCGGATCTTTTGCCTTTGATGCGCCGAAGGCTCACAGCCCACCCGCGCAACCGGCACCGCCGCGGGTTCTCAGCGTTCGCCTGGCGAGGACGGCCCTGACGCCGCGTATTGGCACACACAAGTCAGGGCGCCCGCAGACCAGGCGGACGCTGAGGTTCCGCTACCCGCACCGCCACGCAAAAGGACCACCGGAGACAGATCCTCAGGCCGACAGCAGCTGGGCGCAGCGGATCAGGCCCAGGTGGGAGTAGGCCTGCGGGTGGTTGCCCAGGGAGCGCTCCGCGATCGGGTCGTACTCCTCGGACAGCAGGCCCGTCGGGCCCGCCGTGTCCACGATCTGCTGGAACAGCTCCTCCGCCTCGGTGCGACGGCCGATCAGCAGGTACGCCTCGATCAGCCAAGCCGCGCAGAGGTGGAAACCGCCCTCGTCACCGGGCAGACCGTCGTCGCGCCGGTAGCGGTACACGGTGGACCCGCTGCGCAGCTCCGCCTCGATCGCGGTGACGGTGGCCTTGAACCGCTCGTCGGCCGGGTCGATCAGCCCGGACAGGCCGACGTGCAGCGACGCCGCGTCCAGATCCGAGCCCTCGTAAGCGGTGGTGAACGCCTGCACGTCCGGATGCCAGCCGTTCTTCACCACGTCCTGGCCGATCTGGTCGCGCAGCGGCGCCCACGACGGGTCGGCCTCGCGGTCGTAGGCCTCGGCCAGCTTGACCGCGCGGTCCAGCGTCACCCAGCACATGACCTTGGAGTACACGTGGTGCCGCGGCACGTCGCGCTCTTCCCAGATGCCGTGGTCCGGCTCGAACCAGCGCTGCGAGACCGCCGCGGCCATCGCGGTGACCAGTTCCCAGTCGACCTCGCGAACCCGACCGGTGGCCTGCGCCAGGTGCGCGATCAGCTCCACCACCGGGCCGAACACGTCGAGCTGGACCTGCTGGTCGGCGAGGTTGCCAACGCGGACCGGCCGGGATCCGGCGTAGCCGGGCAGGCTGTCGATCACGGCCTCCGGGCCGAGCCCGGTGCCCTGCAGCGTGTACAGCGGGTGCAGCCGCTCCGGGCCGGGCAGCGTCTCGAGCACGCGGTGCAGCCAGTCCAGGAACGCCTCGGCCTCCTCGGTGGAGCCGAGGGTCACCAACGCCTGCGCGGTCATCGCGCCGTCGCGCAGCCAGCAGTACCGGTAGTCCCAGTTGCGCACGCCGCCGATCTCCTCGGGCAGCGAGGTGGTGGCAGCGGCCATGATCCCGCCGGTGTCGGTGTTGCACAGACCGCGCAGCGTCAGCGCCGAGCGGGCGACCAGGTCGCGCTCCACCTCGGGCAGCGACAGCGTCTTCATCCAGTCCGACCAGTACCGGTCGGCCTCGTCGCGACGCTCCAGTTCGGCCTGCGCCGGGGACAGGTCGTCCGCACCGCAGCGCAGTTCCAGCACGACGGGGTCGCCGTCGGTCAGCTCCAGCACCGCGCGCGCCGACTCGTGCATGCCGTCGGAGGTGATCTCCCACTGCACGCCCGGCGAGTACAGCACCATCGGCTCCGCCGTGCCCTGCACCCGCAGGCCGCCCGCTTCGGCGGTCAGCCGCACCGCCACCTGGCCGAACTCGGGGCGCGGCGCGAACTCGACATCCGCCGTGGTGCTGCCGCTGATCACGCGGACCACGTCGGTGCGGTGGCTCTCGGTGCCGTGCGCCAGGTAGTCGGTGACCAGCAGCCGCGACCAGCGCGTCTCCACGGTCATCGTGTTCGGCACGTAGCGCTGGCCCAGCGGCAGCGGGCTGCGCTGGGTGCCGTTGCCGCCGTGCGGGCGGACGCTGAAGTGGCCTGCACCGGAGCCGCCCAGCAGGTCGGCGAACACCGCCGCCGAGTCCGGACCGGGGTGGCACATCCAGGTCAGCCGCGCTTCCGGGGTGAGCAGGGCGACGGTGCGCTCGTTGGACAGCATCGTCAGGCGCTCGATCGGCGGGGCCTGCTCGCCGTAGAGCCAGGTCCGGCGCTCCTCCATCAGGAACGCCAGCACCGTCGCGACGTCGGCGGCGTCGCCGACCCGGTAGCGGCCCAGGGTGTCCCCGCTGCCGACCTTGATCCCCAGGTCAGGGCCGTGCAGGCGGGCGAAGGCCTTCTCGTCGGTGACGTCGTCGCCGAGGAACATCGCGGCGGTCGCACCGACCTGGTGGCGCAGGGTGTCCAGGGCGTTGCCCTTGTCGGTCTGCACCACCGCGAGCTCGATGACCTCCTTTCCCTCGGTCACCTGCACGCCGTCCCACTGGGCGGGGCCGGTGCGCACGGTCTCCAGCACCTCGCTGGCGACGTCGGGCTCGGCGCGGCGGACGTGCACCGCGACGCTGGCCGGCTTGGCCTCCAGCGTCACGCCTTCCTTGCCGCGCACGATGTCCTGCAGACCGATCTGCAGCTCGGTGCGCAGCTGGGTGGCTTCGGGTTGGAGCTCGTGCACGAACCCGACGTCGAACTCGGATCCGTGGCTGCCCACCAGGTAGACCTCGGCGGGCAGGCGGGACAGGATCGCCAGGTCGCGCAGCGCGCGCCCGGAGATCACGGCGGTGGTGGTGGCGGGCAGCGCGGCCAGCGAACGCAGGGCGTGCACCGACTCCGGCAGCGGTTTGGCCTGGGCGGGGTCCGCCACGATGGGCGCCAGGGTGCCGTCGTAGTCGCAGGCGACCAGAAGTCGGGGTGTCCGCGCGAGCTGCACGATCTCACGGCGCAGCTCCGCAGGCAGGGCTTCGGCGGTCAACGCCATACTCCTCATCAAAGGGCGTGGTCAAGGCTGTGTTGATCGATCCGGTTGGTGACCGACCGGTGTCAACCAGTATTGCTGACGCTTGGCGGTCCGTGTTGCGGACCAGTTACTCGCAGCTATTCCGCGAGGGGTGTGCCCAGAGCTTCGAGGAACGACCGCGCCCAGCGGTCGACATCGTGCGTGAGCACTTGCCTACGCAGTGCGCGCATCCTACGGCGTCCCTCGGCCTCGTCGATGTAGAGGGCGGCCAGCAACGCGTCCTTCACACCGTCGAGGTTGTGCGGGTTGACCAGGAAGGAACTCGTCAGCTCGGCGGCGGCTCCGGCGAACTCGCTGAGCACCAGCGCCCCGCCGAGATCGTGGCGGGAGGCGACGTACTCCTTGCAGACCAGGTTCATGCCGTCGCGGACCGGCGTCACCACCATGACGTCGGCGGCGCAGTAGAAGGAGACGAGGTCCTTGCGGTCCACCGAAGTGTGCAAGTAGTGCACCGCGGGGTGGCCGACGCGGCCGAACTCGCCGTTGATCCGGCCGACCTCGCGCTCGATGTCCTCGCGCATCTGCTTGTAGTGCTCGACGCGTTCCCGGCTGGGCGTGGCGATCTGGATCATCGTCACGTCCTCTGCCTTGACCTGCCCCTCGGCCAGCAGCTCGTGGAAGGCGTGCAGCCGGACGTCGATGCCCTTGGTGTAGTCGAGGCGGTCGACGCCAAGCATGATCTTGCGCGGGTTGCCGAGCTCCGCGCGCAGCGCCTTGACCCGCTGCTGGATCTCCTTGGTGCGCGCCAACCGGTCCAGCTCAGCGGAGGCGATGGAGATCGGGAACGCGCCCACCCGCACCGTCCGGTCGCCGACCTGCACCACGCCCGGCCGGGAGCGCACGCCGACCTGACCGCGGCTGGGTTCGAACCCGGCCAGCCGGCGGGCCAGCCACAGGAAGTTCTGCGCCCCGCCCGGGCGGTGGAAGCCGACCAGGTCGGCGCCCAGCAGTCCGCGCACTATTTCGGTGCGCCACGGCAGCTGCATGAACAGCTCGACCGGCGGGAACGGGATGTGCAGGAAGAACCCGATGCGCAGGTCGGGGCGCAGCTCCCGCAGCATCGCGGGCACCAGCTGCAGCTGGTAGTCCTGCACCCACACCGTCGCGCCCTCGGCGCTGACCTCCGCGGCGGCTTCGGCGAAGCGCCGGTTGACCCGCTGGTAGGCGTGCCACCAGGAGCGGTCGAACACCGGCGGCACCACCACGTCGTGGTAGAGCGGCCACAGCGTCGCGTTCGAGAATCCCTCGTAGTACTCAGCGAACTCAGTGGCCGACAGCCGCACCGGGTGCAGCTGCAGGCCATCGTCGGCGAACGGTTCGACGTCGATGTCGGCCACCCCGGGCCAGCCGACCCACGCGCCGCGCCGGGCGCGCAGGAACGGCTCCAGCGCGGTGACGAGGCCGCCGGGGCTGTGCTTCCAGCGCTCGGTGCCGTCGTCGAGACGCTCCAGATCGACCGGCAGCCGGTTGGCGACCACGACGAAATCCGCTCGGTTGGGCTTGCTGCCCTTGCTCACCGGTGTTCCTCCCGCCGTGTCAACGACCTGTCGCGAGGCTAGCTAATCCAGCCCGTCGCGGCGTGCTGCGCGCGGGTAAACCGGCGCAGCACCGGCCACGCCCCTTCCGAACAGCGAAAAGTGTGTCGAAGAGGGTCAATCCAACCGCCTCTTGGCGGGGCGCAGTGGCCCGGACAGCCGAGGTCCGGAGAAGCGGCGCTCCAACCTGCCGAGCCGGGTGCGCACAGGCTGGGCGAGGTATTCGCCGAGCACAACACCGGCGCCGAGCGCGAGACCGGTCGCGACGGCCAGCATCAGCGTGGTCGCGCCGCTCGCGCTGCCGAGCACGGACAGCTCGTACAGGCCGCGGTAGGTCGCCAGACCGGGCAGCAGCGGCGCCACGCCGGAAACCGCGATCACCAGGGATGGGATCCGCAGGCGGCGCGCGATGATCCCGCCGACGAAACCGACGATGGTGGTCGCGATCGCCCCGGCCAGCACGGTGTGCACCTCGGCCAGCGTCAGCACCGCGTGCACCCCCGCGGCGACCGCACCGCCGATCCCGGCCACCAGCAGCGGCCGCGGCGGCGCGTAGCTGGCGAGCGCGAAGCACGCCGACGTGGAGGCACCGGCGAGGATCTGCAGGGACAGCGACAGCGCAGGTGCGAGCACTTGAGCGCGCCCGACGTCGGTGGCGTTGATCCCGGCGACGGTGTCGCCGCCGAGACGCACGCCGAGGTAGAGCGGCAGCACCACACCGGCGATCAGCCCCGCTGACATCAGCGCGAGTTCGGCTATCCGGCCTGCGGCGGTGACGTTGTAGCCGGTGATGGCGTCCTGCATCGAGCCGACCACGGTCATGCCGGACAGCAGGACGATGATGCTCGCGGCCACCGCCAGCTGCGGGTCTTCCAGCCAGCCGATGGCGTAGAAGGTCATCGCGATGCTGGTGGCGATGGCCCCGCCGACGGCTTGCTGGAAGAAGAACGGCAGGGCGCGCTTGTTCAGCAGCCGCCCGATGCGGTCCACCAGCGCGGTCGCGGCGGCCGCGGTGATCGGCAGCATGACGCCGCCGCCACCGCCGCCGAGCAGCACGGCCAGCGAGGCCGCCATGCCCGCCCAGGCCACCGTCGCGACCCAGCGGGGGAACGGATGCGGAGCGGTGGTGATCCGGTCGAGTTCGGCGTAGGCGTCGGCGGCGGAGAGCTCGTTGGCGGTGATCCGCCGCAGCAGGTCTTCGACGTCGTCGAGCCGGGTGTAGTCGATGGAGCGGTTGCGGACCACGCGCAGCGAGGTGATCGGCGCGTGTTCGGTACCGCGGTAGCAGGAGACGGTGATCGACGTGTAGATCACGTCGACCTCGCAGTGCGGCAGACCGTAGGCGTTGACGACGGCGATGATCGTCGCGGTCACGTCGGAGGCACCGGCGCCGCTGGCCATCTGGACCTCACCGATGCGAAGGCCGAGGTCGAGCACGAGGTGGACGGTTGATTCTTCGGGCAGGGCAGGCCCGTAGACGACGTTGCGAGCCCCCGGCGGGATGGTGGCCTCCGGGTCGCGCCGCCGCAGCACACCCCGGGCGCGCTGCGTGATTCCCAATGCTGCTCTTCCCTCCTGCCGCCCAGCTTCGCGGGCGGATCGCCGTGCCGGACCTTCCCCTCGGGGATCGCCTGTCATGAGCTGACCGTTGCACCTAGATTCCGTGGCGTCCATCACTATCGCGCCGGTCGCCTGCCAGCGGCGAAGAACATCCTCCGCCCGCAGTACCCCAGCCGCTTCCCAAACGACCGCCACCGATGCTTACGATGTCCCCGCACGAACGAAGTGCACGCCGCTGTAGCTCAGCTGGTAGAGCGCCCGCCTTGTAAGCGGACGGTCAGGGGTTCGAGTCCCCTCAGCGGCTCCAAAGTTACCCGACCAGGCCTCCGGACGAAGCCCCCACAGCCTGTCACCTACCGCACAAAACCCCAGGTAGGCACCACCGTCACCCAGGTGAACGTCAATTTCGCGAGAAATTGACACACCCCAACCCCAGCCGAGCTCCCCGCAGGCAGGGGCTCCGGCGGCTCTTGCCCTCGCCTCCCGCACGATCTACGCGCTGCGGAGGGATCATCTAGCCCCGCAAGCGCAACTCCGCGTAGCGCAAGATCACGATTCCGCACTCGGAGCGCCATCCCCCCGACGACTTCCACCGGGACAGGTGTCGAGGACACCGAGGAGTCACCCCCAGCGTCACTGCTCGACTTGACGATGTTGCGCGACGAGGATCAGCCCTCGGCGACCGGGAGTCGACGAAGATGCTCGAACGGCGGATCGAGAAACTCACCTAGGAGGGCTACATGCGAGCCGCGGGACTTGGGCCTGTCACCTGGAGAAAGTCCAGCCGCACGACCGGCAACAACAACTGCGACGAACGAACCGACAGGACCGAGGGCTGCGGGGCTGCGGGGCTGCGGATCTAGGACGGCCGGTACGCATCCCGGCGATGAGCGACGGTCACGACAGTAACCGTGATCTGGCCATCATCGATCGAGTAAAGAGCTCGGTACTCACCGCGGCGCGTGCTGCACAGGCCGTCGAACGGCACGTCCAAGCGTTTTCCGAGACGGTGGGGATTGTCGGCGACCGGGCCGGTCAGATGGTCGTGCATGGCCATGGCGGCAGCCAATGGCAAGCGGTTCATCTGGCGACGCGCGGCAGCGGTGTAGACGACCGTGTAGCTGCCGCGCCAGCTCACTCGTTGTCCCGCCTCGCTTGCAGATCAGCGGCCATCTGGTCGGCGGAAACGGTGCGCCCGGCGGTCACATCGGCGAGCCCTTCGCGCAGGTCTCGGATGAGGTCGGAGTCGGAAAGCACTTCGATCGTCTCGCGCAGTCGGTCGATCTCGCCTGACGGCACCACATCCGCGACGTGTTCGCCGTGCGCGACGACCGGCACCGTTTCACCGTGCTCGGCCCTGCGAACAGCATCCGTCCACGACGACAATGCCTCGCCCACCACATCAGCGGACACGCTCACCGGCTGCTCCCTCATGCTTCTTATTCTGCTGCATCTCCAGAGATGCCGACCAGCTTCGAGACTCAGGAGAAGGCCGGCGCGACCTGTCTACCGACTCCGGAGCGCTCCAGCACTGATCTTGCGAAATTGGTATTTACCAATTATTGCTCCGGCGGCCGAAACAACACCGTCACACCGAAATTTCACCTGTGAAACCCGGCCCCCGGACGATGCAGGCGGCGAGAGGAGCGGTGCAGTGGAGATCGTCGTCGACGACCTGTCCGGACCGGAGATCGCCGAGTTCCTCACCGCCCACGTCGACCAGCTGCGGGCGATCTCCCCACCGGAGAGCACGCACGTGCTCGACCTCGACGAGCTGCGCCGACCCGAGGTCACGTTCTGGTCGATGTGCGAGGCCGGCGACGCCGTGATCGGCTGCGCAGCGCTCAAGGAGCTGGACGCCGACCACGCGGAGCTGAAGTCGATGCGATCGCGCCGACGCACCAGAACCGCGGCCTGGCGTGCCCACATCACGACGTCGGCGCAGCAGCGCGGATTCTCCCAGCTGAGCCTGGAAACCGGGTCCTTCGACTTCTTCGAACCCGCTTGCCGCCTCTACGCCAAGCACGGGTTCACCCCCTGCGAGCCCTTCGCGGACTACCAGCCGGACCCCAACAACGTCTTCCTGACGAAGTTGCTGTGATCACCAACGCCGGGCGAATCGGTTCACTCGGTGGCTTTGGGATGAGCATTGCCCGTCAGCACGATCCACACGGTGCGCCGTGGAACGTCCACGAGGTACCAGATCCGACCTCCGCCGGTCACCTCGATCTGCCATCGCGGGTACTCGCGGCCTTCGAAAGTGCCGACGGCGAGCGAACCGCGGAGCCGATGCTGCCGCGGCGTTTCGACAGCAGGCTCAGGAGCGATGCTCAGCTGCTCCCAAGTTCGCCGGGTGTTTCCAGGCGCCTGCTGGCACAGTTCGTCCCACCCTTTGCCAGCGTCGTTGTTGCCGCACCGAACTTCCCAGTGATCAGGCCCGGCAGGCGGAGCGACTCGCTGTTTGCGCTTCGTGGTCATACGGCTGGCGGCTCCGTCGCCAGACCGTGGTCGGCGGCGTCCGCGGTCAAGCGGGCGTACAGCTCCGGATCTGCATAAACCTCAGCGGTGTGCCGCCACGCGGCGATCACGCTGGCCACGGGAGCTGGGTTGTCGACCGCGTCAGCCGCGCGGAGCGTGTCCACCAGCTCCACCACGAATGCCCGCACGTCTTCGGCAGGCAGGAACCTGACCCAGGGGAACGCTTCCGGAACGACATCGACCAGCAACGACAAGGCGGCACCGTCGCGCTGCATCATGGCGACGAAGATCCGCGTGGCCGCCGAGACGACTTCGGTCTCCTGTTCAGCCCTCGTGGCCGTGGTGAGCATGAGGTCATCGGCGTCGCGACGACGCAGCCGCAGCTCGCGTGCTGACGAGAGCCTCGCAACTGTGGCCTTCGGATGATTGATGAGCTCCGAAAACGGAGTCTCCACCGTACTGCTCGACATACTTTCAAACTACCTTGAAAGTCATGCGTCGACAATCGCGATGAGATCGCTCGCTGGCGTCCGGCTGATCTGGATCAGTGCGCGCATGATGGATCTGTGCCCGAGCAGAAGACGTTGACCGACAAGCTCTTCCTGGTCGCCATCCTGGCCAAGGGACTGGATGGCGCGGTGCAGCTGATCGGCGGGATCGTGCTGATCTTCGCGCGGCCGGAGACCCTCACCCGTCTCGCGCACGCGGTCGTCACGCGCGACCTGGTCGGACCGCCCGCAGGGCCGCTGGCCGGGCACTTCGAGCAGGCGATCGAGCACTTCGCCAACGGCGGCCGCGCGTTCGTGATCTTCTACTTGATCCTGCACGGCGTGATCAAGCTCGGCCTGGTGCTCGCCCTGCTCCGCAAGGTCCTGCCGATGTACCCGGTGGCCGCGGCGGCGCTGGGCCTGTTCGTCCTCTTCGAGATCCTCCGCGCGGTGCAGACCCGTTCGATCGTGCTCCCGCTGCTCGCCGCGCTGGATGTGGCGATCATCGTCCTGGTCATCAAGGAGTACCGGGAGCTCCGCCAGCAGCAGCAAGAGCAGTGATCGTCAGACACGCCTGCGCAGCACCAGGAGGAGCGGCCAGGCGCAGCGCACGCGGAGCGCAGGAGTCCTCTTAGGACGGCGCAGATCAACGATCTCGGCGCGTCCGGATGATCCGCCATCGATCAGTGCGGGAAATCCGGGAATTCGCTGCGTTTTCCCGGAACCGCGCCTTGATCATTTTCCATCCCGTTCGCCATTTATTTGGCGAGTTGTCTCCAACAAATGGACATAATCACTCGATCGAGTGAAGAGTGCATTTCGGTTCGAAACCAGCTGCGTTCCTCGCGAACCGAAGGAGATCAGCGTGTCGCTCGCCCGAAACCTCGCAGGCGTCGTCGGGGCCGCGCTGGCCGCCGCGGCGTTCACCGCCCCGGCCCAGGCCGCCGAGTCCCACGCCGCGGACGTCCAGCCCAACATCATCGACGGCCGAGAGGTGGACAGCGCACCGTGGGCCGCCCGGCTGTTCGCCGACGGCCAGGAGAACTGCACCGCCACCATCATCGCGCCGGAGTGGATCCTCACCGCGCAGCACTGCGTCGCCGGCGGCGGGCAGCTGAGCTTCAACATCGGCGACGTCGACCAGACCAAGGGCGAGCACGCCGAGGCCAAGCAGGGGGGCGTGGTCATCCACGACACCGCCGACCTCGCCCTGGTCAACATCGACCACGCGGTGCAGACCGAGTACTCGCCGCTGGGCTCGACCGGCGACGTCCAGAACGGCCAGACGGTGCAGACCTACGGCTGGGGCGCCACCTGCACCGACAAGCCCGAGATCGAGTGCCAGTCGCAGATCCTCAAGGTCGCCGACGTCGACGTCACCGACATCGCCTGCAGCGACTACCGCGGCGGCACCGCCGTGTGCGCGAGCCGCGGCGACGGCATCCCGGCCGGCGGCGACTCCGGCGGCCCGATGTTCTCCGGGAACGTGCAGGTCGGCGTGGCTTCCACCAGCGACCGGCAGAGCACCACGGCCTACACCAACATCACCGAGTACCGCGACTGGATCCAGTCCGTGGCGGGCGTGTAGGTCCGACGCGCTCCTCGGCGGTCCGCTCGGGTGCACACCGACACCCGAGCGGACCGCTCGCGTTTGGATTTCACTCGATCCGATCAGTTTTTTCAGCTATCGAAAATCATCTTGGCGAGGCACGCGGAACAGTCCGCGAATTCAACGTTTTCGCAGGTCAGACAGTAAAGTAAAGAATGATCGACAATACTCATCAGCGCGCGGTTAACATCACGCCGGATCGCAAATCAACGTTTCTGTAGTGCTCATCACGTGTAAAATTGCGTCTCACCTGGTAGATGACTAGTTATCGCGTCGAGAGCCTGACGCGTTACGGATGTTCTGTTAAGTTGGCGAAGTATGACCGGCGACAAACCGAGCCATAACAACGACAAGCGGAATGGCGGAAGCGGTTCAGCCGGGCGGTTGGAGATCGACACTCCGGTCGTCGCGGACGGCCCTGAGCTCTACCGGATCACTTGCGATTCGGCAGTGCTCGATGTGAACTCGTCCTACGCATATCTGTTGTGGTGCCGAGACTTCGCGCAGACCTCAGCGGTGGCGCGCATCGACGGTGCGGTCGTGGGATTCGTGACCGGATACATCCGGCCCGATGCCCCGGACACCCTCGTGGTGTGGCAGATCGCCGTCGATGCCTCCCAGCGCGGTGGTGGCGTGGCAGGCCGGCTCCTCGGACACCTGGTGGACCGAGTGCAGCCGCGCGGCATCCGCTACCTGGAGACGACGATCACCGCGGACAACGCCGCCTCGATCAAGCTGTTCACCGCGCTGGCGCGCAACCGCGCGACGGAGATCGAGCGCAGCGAGCTGTTCACCGCCGACCTGTTCCCGGATGCGCACCTGGGGGAGGACCTGTACCGCATCGGGCCGTTCGCGGCGGCCCCCGCCACAGCGGCCGCAACCGACCGCTGACGCACGGAATCTTGCCTGTTGCCGAGGCGCGCCAGGAGTGCGCAGCCCGGCCGAACGGAGGATCGTGAACGACATCTTCGCAACCCTGGAATCCGAAGTACGCAGCTACTGCAGAACGTGGCCGACGGTGTTCGACCGCGCGTCCGGCAGCTACCTGTACGACCAGGACGGCACCGCCTACCTGGACTTCTTCGCCGGTGCCGGCGCACTCAACTACGGGCACAACAACCCGGTGCTGAAACGCAAACTCCTCGAGTACATCGAGCGGGACGGCGTCACCCACGGCCTCGACCAGTCCACTGTGGCCAAGGGCGAGTTCCTGAAGTCCTTCCAGGAGAACGTCCTCGAGCGCCGCGGGCTGAACTACAAGGTCCAGTTCCCCGGCCCGACCGGCACCAACTCGGTCGAGTCGGCGCTGAAGCTGGTCCGCAAGATCACCGGTCGCGAGTCGATCATCAGCTTCACCAACGCCTTCCACGGCATGACGCTGGGTTCGCTGTCGGTCACCGGCAACTCGATGAAGCGCGGCGGCGCGGGCATCCCGCTGGTGCACGCCACGCCGATGCCCTACGACGACTACTTCGACGGCCAGGTCCCCGACTTCCTGTACTTCGAGAAGATGCTCGAGGACAGCGGTAGTGGCCTGAACGAGCCGGCCGCGGTGATCGTCGAGACGCTGCAGGGCGAGGGCGGCATCAACTCGTCCCGGCCGGAGTGGCTGCGCGGGCTCTACGACCTGTGCCAGAAGCACGGCATGCTGATGATCGTCGACGACGTGCAGATGGGCTGCGGCCGCACCGGGCCGTTCTTCAGCTTCGAAGAGGCCGGCATCCAGCCCGACATCGTCTGCCTGTCGAAGTCCATCGGCGGCTACGGCATGCCGCTGGCGCTGACGCTGATCAAGCCGGAGCACGACGTGTGGGAGCCGGGCGAGCACAACGGCACCTTCCGCGGCAACAACCCGGCGTTCATCACCGCCACCGAGGCGCTGGAGCAGTACTGGTCCGACGACGCGCTGGAGAAGTCGACCATCGCCAAGGGCGAGCGGGTCGGCGCGGTGCTGGAGGAGATCGCCGCCGAGCACGGTGGCGCGATCGCCAAGGGCCGCGGCCTGGCGCGCGGTATCGGCTTCGACGACCTCAACGTGGCGGGCAAGGTCTCCAAGGCCGCGTTCGACCGCAAACTGCTGGTGGAGACCTCCGGTCCGTCCAGCGAGGTCCTCAAGCTCATGCCGCCGCTGACCATCTCGGACGACGAGCTCGAGAAGGGCCTGAAGATCATCCGCGACTCGGTCCGCTCCGTGCTCGCCTGATCGAATCCGCTGACGACGCCCGCAGGTTCTCAGGACGCTCCGCGTGCCTGAGCGTCCATCGAGGACAGTTCTGAGAATCTGCTTCTGTGCCAGTCGCGAGGTGCGCCCACGCGGCGCGCGCGAACTCAACTGAGAACAACTTGGAGGAAACGTGATCGTCCGGCACCTGTCGGAAATCGAGGACACCGACGCCGACATCAAGTCGGAGAACTGGCGCAGCAAGCGGATCATCCTGGCCAAGGACAAGCTCGGCTTCTCGGTGCACGAGACCACGCTCTACGCGGGCACGGTGAACGACTTCTGGTACGCCAACCACATCGAAGCCGTGTTCATCACCGAGGGTGAGGGCGAGGTCGAGAACAAGGCGACCGGCGAGGTGCACCAGCTCAAGCCGGGTTCGATCTACGTGCTCAACAACGCCGACAAGCACCAGGTCCGGCCGCGCACCCAGATGAAGACCGTCTGCGTCTTCAACCCGCCGGTGACCGGCCGCGAGGTGCACGACGAGAACGGCGTGTACCCGCTGGTCATCGAAGAGGAGGAGGCCGCCGCGGCCAAGTGATGGCCTGACGGCTTTTTTTCTTCGCCCGTGGCGGGTAACCGATGCCCGGTTGCCCGCCACGCGCACAACTGGTCTCCCCCGCGCAGCGCCGTGGGGGATTGCGGGCGCACCGCGCGTGCGCCGCTTCTAACCGAGGAACCGAGAAATGGCGGCGGTGCCGAAGGCATCAGCCGCTCCGGCGGGAATTCGCGAAGGAGGCGCAAACCATGACCGTCGCTGATCTCAGCACCCAGGACCGCTACCCGACGCGGGTGGGCGCTTCGCCTGCGCCGATCGATCGGGTCGACCCCACCGTGTGGCCAGGCGTGGACGCGGGACCGGCCAGCCCGGAGGAACTCCGGGCGCACGAGATCAAGGGCTTCCACGTCGTGGAGGGGATGCTGTCCCCGGCCGAGGTGCAAACCTATTGGCAGGAGCTGGAACGGCTCACCAGCGACCCTCGGGTGCGGGCTGACGAGCGCACGATCATCGAGCGATCGTCGAACGAGGTCCGCTCGATCTTCGAAGTGCACCGGATGAGCGAGCTGATCGCCGAGCTGGCCCGCGATCCGCGGGTGCTCGACCGGGCGCGGCAGATCCTCGGCTCGGACGTGTACGTGCACCAGAGCCGGATCAACTACATGCCGGGTTACCGCGGCACCGGCTTCTACTGGCACTCTGATTTCGAGACCTGGCACGCCGAAGACGGCCTACCGGCGATGCGCGCGGTCAGCATCTCGATCGCCCTGACGGACAACTACCCGTTCAACGGCGGTCTGATGATTATGCCGGGATCGCACCGGACTTTCGTCCCCTGCACGGGCGAAACACCGGAGGACAACTACAAGTCGTCCCTCAAGGAACAGCGGGTCGGGGTCCCTGCCGAGGACGACATCACCCGGCTGGCTTATGAGTACGGGGTCGAGCAGTTCACCGGGCCGGCGGGCTCGGCGCTGTGGTTCGACGCGAACTGCATGCACGCGTCGAGCAACAACATCACGCCGTACCCCCGCTCGAACATCTTCCTGGTGTTCAACAGCGTCGAGAACGCACCGACCGACCCGTTCTCGGCACCAGAACCACGCCCACCGTTCATCGCATCCCGAAACCACACTCCCCTAACCCGCTAAACCCCGGGTCGTGAGGGCGGAAGCGCCCTCAACCACGCCTCCGCCCTCACGACCCGGCTGGGCGACAAGTGGTCAATTTCGCGAGAAATTGACACCCCCTCCCACCGCGCAACCCTCGCTACCTGGGGTTTTCCGGATCTGGTGGGGTTTCCAAATTTCCCTAAAGTTGGGATCCGGCACTCTCCGGCGTGTCGGGAGGGGTCAGCGGACGGGGTGGGCTGCCAGGACTTCGCCGACCTTGTCCGCCACAGCCGGGTCGAGCATCGGGTAGCGGCCTCCGGCGACGAAGCGCTCGGAGAGCTCGAGGGTCACGACCTCGCCCTCCGCCAGGAGTTGGCCGGTCGCCTCCGGGTCGAGGGCGACCTGGTCCGGGTGGACGATCGTGACGTCGGTGAACGTCGCCGCCAGGTACGGACTCGCGAACTGGGTGAACGAGTCGCCGATCATGCGCATCGGCTCGGTGACCATGCCCGGCTTCGGCGGCGAGTCCAGGTGCAGCGGTTCGTGGAAGTCGCTGGGCTTGAACTGGGTGTTGTCCACGTCGCTGCCGTCGGGCGCCAGCGAGTACGCCTGGATCGGCACGGTGCGGTCCTGCCCCTGCAGGTCCGGGATGTCCGCGCTGTGCGGGTACTGCCGCGACGGCCGGACCTTCCAGTCACTCGTCACTCCCGGCTGCAACCGTTCGGCGAGCTGGTAGGCCATGGTGATGCCGCCCTCGTGCGTCCAGTGCGTGTCGATGTCGTGGTAGATCGGCCGCTGGTTGCGGGCCGCCACGTCGCGCAGCTGCTTGCGCATGTCCAGCGCCCCGGTCTCGCCGGGCACCCGCTTCCAGAACTCCTCGCGGGCCTTCGTCGAGCAGTCCTGCCCGGCATAGCGGTCCGGCATGTTCTCCGGGTACACAGTGGACTTGTCGGGCGCGATGACCAGCTGGAACTTCCGCCCGGAGGCTTCCACCACAGAGCGCCAGCGGCGCAGCCCGGCGATCACGTCGTCCAACGAGCGCTTCGGCACGCACCGGTAGGACACGTCGTGCCCGAGGTAGAGCCAACCGCCTTTGCCCTCGATGACTGCGGGGAACACGTTCTCGTCGATCTGCGGCTTCTCGTCGACCTGCCCGGCCCCCACCGGCGAGGTGTGCGAACCGCCGTCCAGCCGAGCGGGTTCGCCGAAGATCCCGCGGCTGAGCGCGTCCACCGACTGCACTGCGTCCTTCCGGAACGGCAGGTTGTCAGTGGCCCAGGCGTTCAGCCCGGTGAAGAAACCCCAACCGTCGGTGATGCTCGGGAACGCCGCCAGCGGCCGGTTCTCCAGCTGCGTCGGCCGAGCCCCGAACACCCAGCTCGTCAGGGGTGCGGTGAAGAACAGGACGGCGCACACCAGCGCGGCGAGCTGCCGCCTGCCGTGCCGCGGCCGGTGCAGCGGATGTTCCCGCGGCAACCACGCCTCGTGGACCGGGGGGAAGTTCTTCTGCCGCGACACACCCCAACGTTAACCGGCCACGCACCGCGACCGATCGAAAACGCCAGGATCAGAACTGGTAGTTCTGAGGGCCCGAAGATCGCGACCAGCGCGGGCAACCGCCTATAAGACTCTGACCTGCACGAGTCGGCAGTTGACGGTTGTTGATGTCTGGTGTCGTTAGTGGGCCTAGAGACGGCCTGACGGCGGCCTGAGAGCTCCAGTGAGCGGATGCTCCAGCCGGTTGCCCTGCGGAGAGAGCCACGGATCATCGAACCCTGAACTCGCGGATCACGTTTCCAAAGTAGACAATGCTTGCCGTCGTCTGCCGACACCCCTGGTTATCTGGGAAAACCCCGAAATCTGATCTCGCTTCGTCTACCGACGTTTGACGTTGGTTGCGGGTGATTCTTGGCAATTCTTTGGCAATCCGCCGCTTTCAGGCCCTACAGCACGGCAGCTGAATCCCCACCCCCTGCTGGGCCTGGACGTGTGAGCCAAAGAGTAGCTCGTTCGGGGCCGTGTATTGAAGGAGACGATGGGAGCGTGGACGAGAAGACAAAGGCCGAGCTTCGCGTGAAGGCCGCAAGCGGTGCAGTGTACGCACACGCCGAGCGTGCCGCGGATGAGTCGGAAGCGAGAGTCGCCCGCGGCCGGCTAGCTGAGGCGCTTGCGGCATACCGCCGGATTCTGCGACAGGATCGCTGAGAGCAGGCGCCCGACCACCCAGTGCCCCACTCCACCCCAACGCGAGTTCGGTCGACCGCCAGGCGACGAAGCCAGCTCATCTGATGCAATGGTGTGACCCACGACGCGCCATAGGTGATCGATTTCGACCTAAAAACGACTCGATTGCGGCGCCCTGACCTCGGGAATTACCCCGCATCGGCCGACCGGCGTATGACGTTATGTGCCAATAGTCACATACGCTGGCGTTCGCCTTTCTGTTTGTGCAAGCCGTATCGTTCTGATCAACCGAGATCCACTCGGTTGCCATCTGTGAGAACGCCAGGCAATACGTCTACTTCCTCCGACTCTGTCGAGTCGGGGCGACTCCGGACGTGGAGCAAGCCACAAGGGGTTTGCTCCCCTAACGGAGGAGGTAGAGCCGCATTGGCCACCGTTCGCCACGGAAAGCGACACCGCAAGGTTTCGCGCCCCACCCAAGAAGAAAGCCGGACCCGCAGCTTGGTCGGCGCAGGGATCCGGCTCCTTCTCTGGATGGCTTGGCAGGAAGTTCGCACCCAAGTTGCCCAGTGGTTGCGTGACCACCTGGGCTGGCTGCCCTTCCAGTAGCACCACCTGCGGCCCGGCCGGTGTTCTCACCACTGGTCGGGCCCTCTACCAGCTGCACCAAGTGACCAAACCACGTTGGGCAGACCTGTCGGATGCTAGCTACTGACCAGTCCATCTGCTACATCGGAACCTGCAGGAAATCCGTTTCACCGCTGTCTGGGCCAATGGACCACAAGCAGGTGACCCGTGCCCAAGGCGACGGTTCGTGACCTACGGGGATAAGCAAGACGACCACCCTCGCAGCGTGCCCAGCATCGTTCTTTGACGGCCCGCCCAAGCGACCGCCTGCAGCCGGGACACCAGGCTCAAGGCCTCCACTTCTGCGGCTCCTGCGGGGCCGCCCTTGATGAAGTAGAGAAAGTTTAGACACGTGTGCCGACGATGCCGCCCAACAGAGTCCTGAGAGGAGTCCCGCAGGGCTCAGGAGATGACGACTTCGAGAACGGCGATCCGGTTGCCATCGCTCTGGCTGGACTGCCCACCGCACAGAGGTCCGCCCCACGATCGGTCCCCATCAGCAAAAACAAAAGCCCGGGGACGGCGGTCTCAGACCTGTCCCGGGCTCCTGTTAATCTCTCTTCTTGATCTCTGGCGAGGAGATAGCGAAGGGAGGAAGTTCGCATGTGGCTGCGTTGCGCGCCAGACGCCGGTGTAGCACCACCGGCCCCTAGCCACCACGAACAATACACGAGGCTGCAAACATCGCAACACCGAGTCCTGCGATTCCTCCCTGATAGGCAACTACCAGGAAGGATGCAGCATTGCAGAGTTCGCTCAACGTCAACTTCATTTTGGTTGTCGGGCTGATCGCCATGGCGCTGATGTTCGATCGCGACCAGGTCACTATCGGTGCCCTGACGCTCTTGGGGATGCGCCTGCTGGGGCCGGGGGACCCGAAGGGGCGGCACGACGGTGAGCCCAAGCAGATCGACGACGAGGGCTGACCTGTGTCTCAAACACACCTCAGCTAATACGCAGCGACCGGCTGCCCCGTTCACACAAGACGGGGCAGCCGGCGCCCCTCGCAGAAGCAAGAAGCGGGCCGCGTTGCTCGGGTGTCGCAACCGACCCGCGTGGATTCACGTTGAAGGTCTATACGCACCTGATGCCGACCAGCCTGGAGCGGACTCAGCGTGCTGTCGATGCGGTGTTCGGCCGCCACTAACCAACGCCCCGGTCGGGACTCCCCCGATGCGGGGCGTTGGTGCGTTCAGACGGCCTGGATACGGCCTGGCACCCTCAAATACCGCTTATGCAGCACCAAAACGCCAGGTCAGGGCGCCGCCTAAATCAGAACTGGTAGTACAGGAACGGGCTGAAGGAGCCGGTGGCGACGAGGAGGCCGGAGTAGCCGAGGCCGAGGGTCAGGACTCCGATGCGCAGGGCGTAGGCCTGGCGGGTGCGGACCGACTCCAGGAACGGGCCGGTGCCCGAGTTCGCCGGGAGGAACAGCACGATCAGCGCCAGCAGCAGGAACACCAGGCGCTGGTTGGTCACCGAGGCCGACACGATGTCGGTGACACCGGAGAAGTCCGGGAGCAGCATGTGCCCCAGCATCACGAACGCGCTGCTCAGGTCCGGCGAGCGGAAGAACACCCAGCCGATCACCACCAGCAGCAACGTCAGCGCGCGCCGGGCGATCCGAGCGGGAGTGCCCGAAGGCGAGTGGGACCAGCCGAAGGCGCGCTCGATCACCAGCAGAAGACCGTGGAACAGGCCCCACACCAGGTAGGTCCAGGCCGCGCCGTGCCAGAAACCGGTCAGCACGAAGATGATCGCCAGGTTCCGATAGGTGCGGACCTGCCCGTGCCGGTTGCCGCCGAGCGGGATGTAGACGTAGTCGCGGAACCAGCGCGACAGCGACATGTGCCAGCGCCGCCAGAACTCCGTGACGGTCACCGACGAGTACGGCCGCGCGAAGTTCTCCGGCAGCCGGAACCCCAGCATCCGCCCCAAACCGATGGCCATGTCCGAGTAGCCGGAGAAGTCGAAGTACAGCTGCACCGCGTAACCGATCGCGCCGAGCCAGGCGATCGCGAACGTCATGTCCTCGTCCGGAGTCGCGAAGCAGGCGTCCACCATCGGCGCCAGCGTGTCGGCGATGACGACCTTCTTCGTCAACCCCCAGGCGAAGCGCGGAAAACCGGCCGCGATGTCGTCCAGCCGGTGCGTGCGCTGCTGCGGCAGCTGGTCGGCGATCTCCCGGTAGCGCACGATCGGACCCGCCACGAGCTGCGGGAACATCGCGATGTAGGTGATGAACGAAACCGGGTTGCGCAGCGCCGGGCGCTCACCGCGGTAGATGTCCACCACGTAGGAGATGTGGTGGAACGTGTAGAAGGAGATGCCGATCGGCAGCGCCAGGTGCAGCACCGGGAAGTCGCCGCCGAACCAGCTGCTGAGCACCGCCAACTGCTCGGTGGCGAACCCGGCGTACTTCCACACCGCCAGGATCGCCAGGTTGAACGACACGGCGCCGATCAGCACCCATCGCCGCCGGTTCTGCTCGAAGCCCCACTCCACCGGTTCCAGACGCAGCCCGGCGAGGAAGTTCACCACGATGCAGGCCAGCAGCAACAAAGTCGTGCTGCCCGCGCCGCTGGCGTAGAACAGCAGGCTCGCCACCGCGATCACCGCATTGCGCCCGCTGCGCGGCGCGATCAGCACCGCCGCCAGCACAGCTGGCAGGAAGTACCAGAGGAACAGGGGGCTTGCGAACGACATCGGGGCCTCGAGTCGCGGGAGGCCCTCGCCTCCCCTTGGAGCACGGCGGGATTGCTGTCCGGACTTTAGCCGAGCACGGAACGGCACCGCGCCGAAACGCATCGGGCCCAAAACCTGCCTTTGATCCTCTTTGCCCTGACCAGGCAAAACGAGTTCCCGAACAGGCCTTGGAAATGGCGGACAGCCCCCGCACCGATCACTTAGCCTGGACGCCATGAACGCTCCCGCGCCAGGCTGGTACCCCGACCAGGCGGACCAGCGCTACGTCCGCTGGTGGGACGGCCGCCAGTGGACGCAACACGTGCAACCGGCACAAGCACCGGCACCGCAGCCGCAAAGCGACGCCAACGCCGTGGAGATGTCCGTGGGCGGCACCGGCAACGCCGCGTCGATCCAGCACCAGGTCCAGCAGCACGCCGGGGTCGGCGGCCCGGTCGCCGGTGGCGGGGGCACCCTGTTCACCGAACCGGTGCTGGTGATCAACCAGCAGGCCAAGCTGATCGAGATGTCGAACGAGTACGCCATCTACGACCAGCACGGACGCCAGATCGGCGCGGTCGTGCAGGTCGGGCAGAGCGGCGCGCAGAAAGCGCTGCGCGCGTTCACCAAGCTCGACTCGATGATGACGGTCAAGCTGGAGATCCGGGACATCACCGGTCGCCCGGTCCTGCTGCTGACCCGCCCCGCGACGCTCTGGAAGGGCACGGTCCAGGTGAAGCGCCCGGACCAGTCACCGATCGGCGAGATCCGGTTGGCGAACTTCTGGGGCAAGGCGCGCTTCAACTTCGAGATCGGCGGCCAGCGCATCGGCGGTCTGCAGGCCGAGAACCTGCGTGCCTGGGACATCAAGGTCCTCGACCAGGCGGACCAGCCGATCGGCCAGATCAGCAAAACCTGGCAGGGCCTGGCGAAGGCGGCGTTCACCACGGCGGACAACTACGTCCTGCAGATCCACCGCCCGCTCCAGGACCCGCTGCAGAGCATGGTCCTGGCCTCGGCGCTGACCTTCGACACGATCTTCAGCCAGCACCAGTGACCAGAGCGAATGCCCGGGGGATGTGGACAGGTCCCGGGTCCTGTGGACAACTTCCGCAATTTCAATGGAAATTGGATGTCCAATTTCCATTGATCCTTTTTCATCCTGTCCGGCTGGTAACCGCGAAGCACGACCGACACCGCGCAGCGAGGGTCGCATGCGCCGCAGGCGCATAGCCCACCCCCCGCAACCGGCACCGCCGCGGGTTCTCAGA